>JAUIAI010000052.1 GCA_030425615.1 Gammaproteobacteria bacterium | reverse complement strand
GGTGACGGGCAGCCGCTACGTCTACCACGACCCCTGCCACAGCCCGATCAAGCAGCACCAGCCGCTGCAGGTGGTCAACCGGCTGATGAACGAGACGGCCAACGGTCATGTCACCCGCAGCGACCGATGCTGCGGAGAGTCGGGAACGCTGGCGGTGACCCGGCCGGACGTGTCCACGCAGGTCCGTCATCGCAAGGCCGAGTCGCTGCGCGGCGACGTCGAGCGTCTGCGTGCCGCGGGCGGCGGCCGGGGAGACAAGATCCTCACGTCCTGCCCGTCCTGTCTGCAGGGACTGTCGCGTTTCGAGGACGAGACCGGTCTGCAGGCCGAATACATCGTGGTCGAGATCGCCCGGCACGTGCTCGGCGAACAATGGATGCCGGATTACGTCGCGCGCGCGAACGCCGGTGGCATCGAGCGGGTGCTGGTATGAACCGCGGCGGATGTCGATGAGCGTCATCCCTGAGCCGCCGGCGCGTCACGGGGTGGCCACCCTGACCGAACTGAGTCGCACGCTGGCGCGCGCCTGCGGGGTCGATCTGGCGGGCCCGGATCTGGCCGTCCGTGCGCCGGATGGCCGCCCGGCGCTCGATGCGTCCCGGCTCGCCAGTGCCCGCACCATCGTGCTCGTCCTGCTGGACGGCGCGGGCTCGGCGGCCGTGGCGCGTCACGTGCCCGGCGGTACGCTGGCCGGCGGTGAGCGGGCGAGGATCGATTCCGTCTTTCCGTCGAGTACCGCGCCGGCGATCTCCACGGTGGCCAGTGCGCTGTCGCCGGCGGAGCACGCGCACGCCGGCTGGTTCCTGTGGCACGAGACCCTGCCGCGTGTGGTCCGCTCGCTGCCCATGGACTGGCGGGATGCGCCCGGAGAGGCCGTCACGGACTGGCGTTGGCACTGGACGGGGTGGTGCGCGGCGGCCCCGATTGAGTCGGTCGCGATCCAGCCCGTGGAAATCCATGATTCCGTCTACTCCCGGCACGCGTTCGCGGGCGCACGGCGGCTCGGTTACTCCGATCTGGACGAATTCGTCGACCTGACCGTCGAAGCGGCCAGGACTGCGGGCCCGGGCCGGCGCTTCGTCTACGCCTACGCGCCTCATTTCGACAGCACCAGCCACGCGCACGGCTGGCGCGGCGACGCGGCCGCCGACTGCCTGAGCCGGCTGGACGCGGCCGTGGCCCGCATACTCGACGGGCTGGACGGTAACGACGCGGTCGTGCTGGCGACGGCGGACCACGGTTTCACGGATATCGACCCCGACAACCAGTTCCCGCTCGAGGCCTTCCCAGGACTCGCGCGAGGGCTCGCGCTGCCGCTGGCGGGCGAACCGCGGATGGCCTTTGCGAGGGTTCACGAGGGGACGACGGGGCATGTGGTCGATGCCGGGGCGCGGGCGCTCGAGGGGATCGCCGACGTCTACCCGAGTCGGGCCCTTCTGGACGCCGGTTGGTTCGGCGCCTGCGGTGACGCGCGGGCGGTGCGTGCCTTCGGGGATGTCTCGATCGTGATGCGCCCGGGGATGGCCCTCACCGACCGGCTCGAGGGCGAGCGCCCGCACCGCATGCTCGGAATGCACGGGGGAACCACGCGCGAAGAGATGTCGGTGCCGCTGGCGGTCTGGGAGATGCGCTGAAGCGCCCGTGCGCACCGGCTTCGCCGCGGGGCGAGGTGTCGGAGTCGCTGTTCTATCATGGCAACTGACAGAATCAGGCCCGTCCGGAGACATGCCCATGTACAAACCCTTCGATCTGACCGGCCGCCGGGTCCTCGTCACCGGTGGAAACGGCGGCATCGGCCTCGGAATGGCGCGCGCTCTCGGCCAGGCCGGGGCCACGGTGGCCATATGGGGGTCGAATCCCGCGAAGACCGAGCAGGCGCGTGCGTCGCTCGCCGACGAAGGCGTGAGTGTTCATGCATTCAGCTGCGACATCGGCGACGAGCAGGCGGTGCAGGGCTGTTTCGACGAAACCCTGGCCACGCTCGGCGATCTCGACGCCTGCTTCGCCAACGCCGGCATCTCCTCGCGCCCCACCCGGATGGTGGACATGAGCACCGAGGAGTTCCACCGGGTGCTGCGCATCAACCTGGACGGTGTCTTCTTCACCGCCCGGGCGGCGGCGCGGGCGATGATCGATCGTGAGCACGGTGGCTCCCTCGTCTTCACCGCCAGCACCGCGGCCGTCGAGGGCGCGGCGCGCAACAGCCACTACGGTGCCTCCAAGGGTGCCGTGACCTCGTATGCGCGGGCGCTGGCCGTCGAACTCGCGCGTCACGGCATCCGGGTCAACTCGATCCTGCCGGGCTGGATCCGCACCGACATGACCGACCGCGCGATGAACGACGAGAAGTTCGCCGGCAACGTCCTGCCCCGGATTCCGGCCAGACGCTGGGGCGAGATCGAGGATTTCGGCGGGATCGCCGTCTATCTCGCCAGCGAGGCGTCGGCGTACCACACGGGTGACCAGTTCATCATCGATGGCGGTTACACGAAGTTCTGACCCGGGGTTTCCAATGACCAACGAATCCTTTCTGACTCCTGCGCTGCGTGAGCGTGCCCGGCGTGCAAGCCCGCCGCCGCACATCGTCCTGCGCGGATCCGCGACCGAACGCGGCCGGGCCTACGGAGAGGCCATGGGCGAACGCATCGCGCGCTCGCTGGCCTCCTACCGGCGCCTGTTCGAAACCTGCGGCATCACCTGGTCGCAGTCGGTCGAGACGGCGCATCGCTACGAGCGCGTCATCGGTGAGCATTTCCCGACGTTGCTCGACGAACTGCACGGCGTCGCCCAGGGCAGCGGGGTCGACTTCGGCTCCCTGCTGGCGCTGAATTGCCGAACGGAGATCCTGCCGCCCGACTACCTCGTACAGGCGGCGGCTGAGGCGGAAGCGGCGGCCGACATGGGCAACGAATGCACGGCGTTCGCCACCGCGCGCGGCGGTGAGCCCGTGCTGCTCGCACAGAACTGGGACTGGGTGGGTCTGCAGCGCGACGCGCTGGTGCTGATCGAGAGTCATCCGGACGAGGGACCCGCGCACCTCACCGTGGCCGAGGCCGGCATGCTCGCGAAGATCGGCCTGAACGAACACGGCTTCGGGGTCACGCTGAACATCCTCAGATCGAGACTCGACGGCTCCGGGGTCGGCATGCCGATCCACATCCTGCTGCGCGGCCTACTCGACTGCCGCGATCTGGAAGATGCCCGCGGCCTTTGCTCGGCGCTGACCTTCGCCGGGTCGAGCAACGTCTTGATGGCGGACGCCGGCGGCTCGATCGCCAGTCTGGAGGCTTCGCCGGCGGGCGCCCGCTTCGTGGAGGCCGACGAGGGGCGTCTCTGCCACACGAACCACTTCCTGAACGCCGAACTGGCCGAGCACGAGTCCAACCTGGCCGCCAACCTGTCCACCGAGGCCAGGCTGGCGCGGGCGCGTGAACGTATCGACGAAGTCCGCGACGTCGCGAGTGCGGAGCGGGTCCTGTCGGACACCACGAACGGACTCAACTCCATCTGCCGCTTCCCCGACGAGGCCGTACCCGAGCACCTGCGCATCGAGACCGTACTCGGTGTCGTCATGGATCTCGGCGCGCGCACCCTGCATCTGAGCGGCGCCCAGCCCAGCGAAAGCGGCTTCGAGGCGGTGACGCTGCAGGCCTGATCCGGTGAACGATCGCACCAGGACCGGATGCCCGCTCTGCGACGGTGACGGCGGCCGTCTGCTGGTCGCCGCGCCACGCTGGCGGATCGTGCTGGCCGACGAACCCGGCTGGCCCGGCTTCGCCCGGGTGATCTGGAATGATCACGTGGCCGAGATGACGGATCTGCGTCCGGAAGACCGTTCCGAGCTGATGCGAACCGTCTGCCGGCTCGAAGAGGTCATGCGACACACACTCGAACCGGACAAGGTGAATCTGGCTTCGCTGGGTAACCAGGTGCCGCATCTGCACTGGCACGTGATCCCGCGTTATCGCGACGATTCCCACTGGCCGGCGCCGGTGTGGGCGCCGGCGGCGCGTGAGACCCGCACGACGACCGAAGAGCGGATCGACCGGTTTCGTGAGGCCGTCGTCAGGCACTTCTCGCACTGATCGGGGATGGCCCGCTGCGGCCGGGCAGGCCGCGAAGCGGGCGGCCGCGGCCACTGAGGTCGGTGCGCCGGCCGTTCGTCGGTCCGGATGGCGGCTGGTCGGCGGGGATCCCGGCCCGGAGGGCCTTCGAGAGATCATGCGCCGATGGAAACGCTCAATGCCTCCCGCGGCGCCGTAACGGCGCGCCGGCCCGCGACGCCGGCGCCCGCGGTGGCGCTGCGTTCACCGCGCAAGTGTGCAAGCTGGCTGGACGCGATGATGCGGGGCACGGCGGACTCGTTGCCCCGGCTGCAGGCGATGCAGTCGCTGGTGGATGCCATTCGCGATACGGGGCCCGGCGAGACGCCGCGTATCGAGGTCCTCGAAACCGTCCGTGCTGCCCTGGTGACCGAGGCCGCGCGTGTTTTCGACCGGACGCTCGGCGCGCCGGTGCCCCACGGCCCGGACGATGCCCAGGCGTTGCGTGCCGTGGATCATGCGCTGGCCTCGCTCGGCGAGGTCTATGCGGGCGCGTTCGAGGCATTGGAGATGGAACGGGCGCCGCACAGGGTCATTCCCGAGGCGGTCGAAGGACTGCGCGCGATTCTACCGATCGCGCGTGCGCTGGACGCGCAGTCTCGCAGGCTGTCCGGTCTGCTGCTGGCGCGCGTGCACCTGGACGATGCGCAGTTCGGGCGTCTGGCCGAACTGGCTCAGATCGTGCGGCGCTCGACCTTCCTCGATGTCAATCTCCGTGATCCGCATGCCCGGATGCGTCCGTGCAACTCGCGCGCGCTGTTCGTCCTTCCGCTGCTGTTGCGACTGGCAGAACCCTGGTCGTGTCCGGCGGCGGAGGTCAGGGGTCTGGACTGGCTCACGCGGCGGCTCGCGTACCGGGTCGGCTTCCGGATCGACGAAGACGGCCACAAGCGTAGCAACCCGCACGGCCCGACCTTGCGCGCCGGGCCCGGTCTCCGGGTCCGGCTCGACACTCATCGGATCTCGGACGAGATCGACGCGGTGCTGGGCGGGCAGCCCGGTGCGCGCCGTGACGACGGTCCGGCGCTCGAAGGTCCGGGCCGCGAGGCATTGGCCGCCCGGGTGCGCGAGCGCTGGGCCGCCGGCTGGCGTTTCAAGCGTCCGGCCGAGGTCGGCAGGGTGAGGATGCGCGTTCAGATCGGCTGGCCCTCGGCGGCCGACGTCTCGCCGGGCGGGAGGCCCTACGACTGGGGACGCTACGACGGTAATGTCGTCCCCGGACGGGTCCGGCAGTTACCCGGCGACGATGCCGGCTTCATGCTCGCCGCCGAACCCGCGCTCTGGACGGCGACCGAGCAGGACGTCTGGGTCGTCGAACGAGGCGTGGGTCAGCCCGCGGCGACGCGAAACGGACTGGTGATCGTGGCCACCGAGATGCCGACGACCGAGCCCGTGTCGTCGCAGCGACGTACCACCGGGCCGAGCCGGCTGCGACTGGCGAGAGCCATGGCGTCGGAGCATCTGCTCGCCGGTGGCGGAGAACGGCTGCGTCTTCGGCCGATCGCGGGGGAGGCCCAGGCCGTCGGCCTCGGTCCCGATGGCCATGCCGGCGACGCCTTCTGGCTCGTCGGCGATGCCGAGGATGTCGGGGACCGCCGCCTGCTCGCCGCACGCGGCCGGCTCGAGGTCGGCATGCGCGTCGTGGTGGCGATGAACCGCGACGACCTCACGTTCGAGGTCTACGAGCGTCTGGACCGGGGCGCCGACTTCGAGATCTGGCGCGTCGGGCGGCCCGGCAGAAGCTGAGCGGCGCGCCGCGGCGCACGGACCGCCGTGACGGACGGCCCCGGCCGCATCCGGGACAGAGCGGCATCGGCGGGCCGGGTGGGCTATGATCCCCGCCGGACGGAGCATGCCGCCTCGGGGGCAGGGTTCCGTAACGTAAGCCTGAGTCAGGAACCTCGTCGCCCAGGACACCGATGGCCGGTTTGAGCAAGCACGACCCGGTACCGACCGAACTCGTCGTGCACCAGAAGTCCCGCATTCTGGAGATTCACTTCGATGACGGCCGTCAGTACCGTCTGCCCTTCGAACTGATGCGTGTCTATTCACCGTCCGCCGAGGTGCGCGGTCACGGCCCGGGTCAGGAGACCTTGCAGGTGGGCAAGCGCGACGTCGGCATCGCCTCCGTCGAGACGGTCGGCCACTATGCCATCCGCCCGGTCTTCGACGACGGGCACGACTCGGGCATCTTCTCCTGGGATTACCTGCGCTGGCTGGGCGACCGGCAGGCGTCGCTCTGGTCCGATTACCTGGCCCGTCTCGAGGCGGCCGGGGCATCGCGCGATCCTGCCGGAGCGACGGTCGATCCGGCGCAATCCGGCGGGGCCGGGGCGGAGCCGCCGATGCAGGCGCGCGACGTCAGCCGGCCCAGGCGCTGAGAGGCTTTCGGATGCCGGACAGCAGCAAGACCCATTTCGGTTTCGAGCAGGTCGATGCCGGCGACAAGGCGCGCCGCGTGGCGGGCGTGTTCAGTTCCGTGGCCGCCCGCTACGACCTGATGAACGACCTCATGTCCGGCGGAATGCACCGGGTCTGGAAGGCGTTCACCCTGTCGCGCGCCGCCGTCCGGCCGGGCATGCGTGTTCTCGATGTGGCCGGTGGTACCGCTGATCTCTCGCGCGGGTTCGCGCGCCGGGTAGGCCCGTCCGGACAGGTCTGGCTCACGGACATCAACGGCGCGATGCTGCGGGTCGGCCGGGACCGCATGATCGACGAAGGCTGCCTCCAGCCGGCGGTCCAGTGCGACGCCGAGCGCCTGCCGTTCCCGGACAGGTTCTTCGACCGGGTCAGTGTCGCCTTCGGCCTGCGCAACATGACCGACAAGGACGCGGCGCTGGCCGAGATGCGACGCGTGCTGCGCCCCGGCGGACGGCTGCTCGTGCTCGAGTTCTCCCAGGTGCATCCCGCGCTCGCCCGGGCTTATGACGTCTACTCGTTCAATGTATTGCCGGCCATGGGGCGCATGGTGGCCGACGACGAGGCCAGCTACCGTTATCTGGCGGAATCCATCCGCATGCACCCTGATCAGGAAACCCTGGCCGGCATGATGCGCACCGCGGGTTTCGATCGCGTACGCTATACCAACCTCACAGCGGGCGTGGTTGCGCTGCACGAGGGCTGGCTGCTTGAATAATCTTCCGGGTGGTTATTTTTCCGGCCCTGGGCCGGTCACAGGAGAAAAAATGTCTGCTTGGCTCAGAGGCCTGGTCATGGTGCTCACGGGTCTGATGTTGACCGTGATGGTCGCTCCCCCCGACGCCGAGGCGCGTCGACTCGGCGGAGGCCGTTCCGTGGGCAAGAGTTTCGGATCCCTGAACCGTTCCGCGCCCCCGCCCGCACGCCAACAGGCGGCGCCGGCGCAGGGTGCGCAGTCGGCCGCCGCCGCCGGTGGGAGAGGCGGTCTGATGGGTCCCATCGCCGGTCTGGCGGCCGGCCTCGGCATCGCGGCCCTGGCCAGCGCGATGGGGTTCGGCGAGGAGCTGGCGAACCTGATCACCATCCTTCTGATCGTGGTGGCCGGCGTGTTCGTGGTGCGGCTGATCGCATCCCGCCTGGCGCCAAGGTCGCCGACGCCGGCGACGGCGACGGCAGGCGCCGCTGCGGGAGGGGGATCCGCCATGGCGCGCGAAGCGACGCAGGCTTTCGGGTCGGCCCCGGGTCCGGGTGCCGCCGTGTCGGGCAGCGCATCCGCGCCCGTGCGGGCGGATGTTCCCGAGGGGTTCGACGTCGACGGATTCCTGCGTCAGGCCAAGGTTCAGTTCGTGCGTCTGCAGGCCGTCTACGATGCGGGCGATCTCTCGGACCTGCGCGAGTTCACGACACCCGAGATGTTCGCGGAACTGAAGCTTGAGATCAACGAGCGTCAGGGCGCGGCCAACCAGACCGACGTGGTCACGCTGGATGCCGAACTGCTCGGCGTGCGCAGCGAGGCTGACGAGCATCTGGCGGCAGTGCGTTTCACCGGCAGGATCCGCGAGTCGGAGAATGCGCCCGCCGAACCGTTCGACGAGGTCTGGACGCTGACGAAGTCCGTGGCGGGCGGCGGCTGGGTCCTTGCAGGCATCGAGCAGGGTCACTGATGAACAGGACCGACGCCGGCGAACCCGTAGGAGCGGGCGCCGGAGACGGTCCCGGCGCTGACGGCGGTTCCGGCGCCGACGAACGAACGGGTGGCGAAGGGCCGGCGCCGGGCACGACGACTCCCCGGCCGGTCCAGCCCGTGCTTGCCCGGGCGCTCGATCATCTGCTCGGCCAGCATCCAAACGCCCGACGCAGGCTGGCCGCGCATGCCGGGCGGCAGGTGCGCATGGGCTTCCAGGACACCACGGGCCGGCCATGGCCCGGGCTCGGCCTTACCGTGCGAATCGGCGACGCCGGGCGGGTGTCCGCCGACGGCACCGGGCAACCGGATGCCGAGATCCACCTGACACTGCGCGCGGCCACGTTCTCCGCCGTGGCCCGCGGGCAGGCGCGAAGTCTTTTGAGCGATCTTCGTCTCGAGGGCGACCCTCTGCTCGCCGGGCTCGTGGCCGAGATCCTCGGTGATCTGCGCTGGGACGCCGAGGACGATCTGGCCGCGCTCGTCGGGGACGTCCCCGCCCGGCGCCTGGCGGGCTGGATCGCCGATGTCCGGGCCGCTCTGGCCGACTCGGGCGCGCGTGCGGCCGGGCAGGCACGTCGTGTCGGCATTCGCGCCATGGCGGGTAATCCGCTGCTCGCGCCGCGGGCCGGATTCGAGGCCCTGGAGGCCACGCTCTCCGAACTCGGTCAGCGGCTCGATGCGCTGGAGGCGCGGATGCGGGAACGTGCGGTGCCCGATGGGGAGGGCGTGCATTGAGCGCGACGTCACGGTCCCGTCGCTCGCTTCGCGTCGGCTTCGAGGGCGCGAACGGCGTCATGCTCGACGCCAGGCTGGATCTGCCGGATCTGCCGCCCCGTTACTACGCACTGTTTGCCCATTGCTTCACCTGCTCAAAGGACAGCAAGGCCGCGGCGTACGTGTCGCGTGCGTTGACCGAACACGGGTTCGGTGTGCTTCGCTTCGATTTCACCGGGCTGGGGGGCAGCGGCGGTGATTTCGGCAACAGTGGTTTCAGCGGGAACCTCGCGGATCTGCGTGCCGCGGCGCGATGGCTGGCCGACAACCACGGCCCGGTCTCGCTGATGGTCGGCCACTCCCTGGGAGGAGCTGCGACGCTCGCGGTCGCGGGCGAGACCGACGGGTGCCGGGCCGTCGCAACCATCGGCGCACCGTTCGATCCGTCCCATGTCGAA
>JAUIAI010000943.1 GCA_030425615.1 Gammaproteobacteria bacterium | reverse complement strand
CCCAGTGCGATCGCGGCGGCGAAGCGGCCGGCGTCGATCAACCCGGTCTCGACGACGAGCAGGCGATAGAGGTCGGGACTGACGGTGATGCCGGCGCCCAGCGCCAGCGGTGAGAGCAGGGCCAGCCGCCCGAACAGCCAGAGCGCGAGCTCGCCCCGGCTCATGCGCGCAGACCGCGCCGGCCGATCGTGTGCCAGGCGAGCCACCACGACAGGCCGGCGAGCCCGGGGATCACCCAGACGAGTGGCCAGTGAAGCAGGGCCGCGGCCACGAAGGCTGCAAGGGCGAGTGCGCCGGCTCCCGCCCCGCCGAGCGGGTTACGGGCGAGCGCGGCCGCCAGCCGCAACGCCTGCCCCATGATGAGGCCCGCGGCCACTGCACCGATGCCGGCGAGCGCGCCGGATACGCGTGGCGACTCCAGGAATCCGCTGAAGAGCGCGGCCACGGACAACGCCAGCACGAACGGGCCGATCAGCAGGCCCGCGAGGCTCGCCAGCGCGCCTCGCCACCCGAAGAAGTGGTCTCCCACGACGAGCGCCAGGTTGCCCATGTTCGGCCCCGGCATGAGTTGGGCGATGGCGACCATCTCCAGGAACTGAGCGCGTGACAGCCAACGGCGACGCTCGCACATCATGTCCTGCGCGAACGCGAGCGCCCCGCCGAAGGCCTGCAGGGCCAGCAGGGACAGAGCGACGAACATCTCGCGCGGGCTGCCGGGAGGGTGGAGGTCGTCTTCTGAGGCGGGCATCGGTTTACACTGGCGTTGCAATGCCCGCGGCGGCTTGTGTGATGCGTCAGCCGCCCCCGGGCCATCGGAAAGACGCGAAGTTTACGGGGCGCCGGCCGCGCCCGGGGTGACGACCGCATCGCGACGGCACCGGCGGTGCGGTCGGTCCCGCCCGATCGGAAGGAGACCCCTCATGCCGCACCCGCCGACCCCGGCCACCAGCCCTTACGCCCAGGGACTCGGTCGCAATCCGGCCAATCACACGCCGCTCAGCCCGGTATCGTTGCTCGAATGGGTGGCCGATGCCTACCCGGACCATCCCGCCGTGCTGCATGGCGACCTCCGGAGGACCTGGGCCGAGCAACGCGATCGCGCCCGACGTCTGGCCAGCCTGCTGGCCGCGCGCGGCATCGGGCCGGGGAGCACGGTCGCCTGCGTGCTGCCGAACATTCCGGCGATGATCGATCTCCACTTCGGCGTGCCGCTGGCCGGCGCGGTGCTGAACACGATCAACACCCGGCTCGATCCGGCGACCATCGCGTTCATTCTCGAACATGGCGAGGCCGGGCTGCTGATCACCGACACCGAGTTCGGGTCCGCGGTCGGTGAGGCGCTGGAACTCCTGGCCGCACGCGGCGTCGCGGCGCCGCCGGTCGTGGATGTCGACGACCCGGTCTTCGACGGTCCCGGCCAGCGGCTGGGCGAGGTCGAGTACGAGGCATGGCTCGCCGGTGGGGATCCCGCGTTCGCCGGTGATCTACCG
>JAUIAI010000051.1 GCA_030425615.1 Gammaproteobacteria bacterium | reverse complement strand
GTGTGCAGACGCTCGGCCGCGCGGGTCAGGTTCAGGTCGCACCGCACGATCTCGCGCAGATAGCGAAGTTGCTGCAGGTTCATCCGTGCCGGTGTCAGGGAAGGTGGGCGGTCGCGCCGGGCGCGTCGGCTGCCCGAATGATAGGCGGCAAGACGGAACGGGCCACACGCACCGGCCCGGCTCCTGCCAACGATTCGTCATCTGCTTCGCACCCGCGGTACTGATGCGCGATCGTCACGAAGGGTTGACGAACCGTTGGTTCACGCCCGTACGCCGGCCCCCTACGCTTCGGTCATGCACGCGACGTCCCGGCGCCGCGCCCGAATCCACCCCCCGCTCAGACCGAATCCCGCTCCCCATGTATCGCTATGACGACTTCGACCAGGCCCTGGTCGACGCCCGGGTCGCGCAGTTTCGCGACCAGACCGCCCGCTATCTCGCCGGCGAGCTTTCAGAGGACGAGTTCAAGCCGCTGCGCCTGCAGAACGGCCTGTACATCCAGCGCCACGCGCCGATGCTGCGGATCGCGATTCCCTACGGCGTACTCTCGGCGACCCAGCTGCGCGCACTGGCCGACATCGCCGACACCTACGACGAGGGATACGGCCACTTCAGCACCCGCCAGAACCTGCAGCTCAACGGACCCGCACTTGAAGCGGTTCCCGATATTCTCGCGGACCTCGCGCGGGTTCAGATGCACGCGATCCAGACCAGCGGAAACTGCATCCGAAACGTCACCACGGACCACTTCGCGGGCGTGGCCGCGGACGAGGTCGTCGATCCGCGTCCCGTCACCGAACTGATCCGCCAGTGGGCGAATCTGCATCCGGAGTTCGCGTTCCTGCCGCGCAAGTTCAAGATCGCCGTCACCGGCAGCCCGAACGACCGGGCGGCGATCCGCGTTCACGACATCGGTCTCGTGCTCGACGAGGACGCGGGCCGCACGCTCGTGGACGTCTATGTGGGCGGCGGCCTCGGCCGCACCCCCATCGTGGGTCAGCGCATCCGCAGCAGACTGCCGCTCGAGGACCTGCTCGACTACCTCGAGGCCGTGCTGCGCGTCTACAACCGCCACGGGCGGCGCGACAATCTCTACAAGGCCCGCATCAAGATCCTGGTGCGGGCCCTGGGTGCCGAGGCCTTCGCCGAGGAGGCCGACGCCGAGTGGCAGGCGCTGCGGGCCGACGGCAGCGGCCCCGGCACGGTGCCGGCGGCCACGCTGGCCGCGTTGACCGAGGCCTTCGCGCCACCGCCCTACGCGACGCGTGACGCCGAGGCGCAGGCAGCAGACGAGGCGAGACTCGCCACCGCCGCGGCGGCCGATCGCGGTTTTGCGCGCTGGCTCTCGCGCAACCGTCACCCGCACAGACGCCCGGGCTATGCGGCGGTGACGATCTCGCTCAAGGACGGGCGCCAGGCACCCGGCGATTGCACCAGCGCGCAGATGCGGGCCGTCGCCGGGCTGGCCGAGTCCCACGGCTTCGGCGAGATCCGGGTCACGCACTTCCAGAATCTGGTGCTGCCCGACGTGCCGGTCGGCGAGCTGGAAGCCGTCTACCGGGGCCTGCGCGCGAGCGGACTCACGACACCGAACATCGGATTGCTGACCGACATCATCGCCTGTCCGGGCGGAGACTTCTGTCAGCTCGCCAACGCCCGCTCGATCCCGATTGCGCTCGAGGTGCAGTCGCTGTTCGAGGATCTGGACGAACTGCTCGAGATCGGCGAGATCAGCCTGAACATCTCGGGGTGCATGAACTCCTGCGGGCACCACCACGTGGCCGACATCGGCGTGCTCGGAGTCGACAAGCACGGCGAGTCGTTCTACCAGATCTCGGTCGGCGGGCGCGCCGATCACGAAGCACGCATCGGCCGGATCATCGGCCCCTCGTTCGCGGAAGCCGACGTGGCTGACGCGATCGAGCGCCTGGTGCGCACCTATCTCGCGGACCGACGCGACCGGCGCGAGCGTTTCGCCGTCTGGATCGACCGCGTCGGTCTGGAGCCACTGAAGGAGGCGGTCTATGCCCATCTGGATTGATTCTGACGCGAATCTCACGCGTCAATGGCTGCGCTACGAGGGCAATGCGGAGGGCCTGAAGATCGGCGCCGACGTGCTGCTGCCGGTGGAGGTCTACGCCGAGAGCCGGGCGCTCTGGGACGGACACGCGTCGCGCATCGGCGTGGAGCTCGGCCCCGTCGACGATCCGATGCGGCTGCATCCATGGCTGTCGGCTCTCGGTCTGATCGCGGTCTCGTTCGGTGCCTTCACCGACGGCCGCGGCTTCTCGATCGGACGGCTGGTGCGCTCGCGGCTGGGCTGGCGCGGCCCGCTTCTGGCCACGGGCGTCCTGCTGCCCGACCAGGTACCGATGCTCGCACGTTGCGGATTCGACCGCTTCGAACTAGTCGACGAGGAGGTCGCACGTCAGGCCCGCCGACTGCTCTTGGAAGACCCGGTGCACGCGCTGCTGCGTGGCGCCGGGGCGGGTGGACGGTCGTCGTTGCCCGGCAGTGAATCGAGGCGGACCGTGCCGGCAGGCTGACCCGCGGAGGGGATCAGCCCGCTAACGGGCGATCAGTTCCGGCAGCACGAGCGTGATGCCCGGGAAGACGATCAGCAGTGCCACGACCGCGAGCACGATCAGCACGAAGGGCAGCACCGAGAAGACGATGTCCCGCATCTCGGTCTCGGGCGACGCGCCCTTGGCGACGAAGAGCAGCAGTCCGAACGGCGGGGTCGCGAGACTGACCTCGAGCACCAGCAGCATGAGCACGCCGAACCAGACCACGTCCAGGCCGAGCTGCTGCGCGATGGGCATGAACAGCGGCACCGTGATCATCATCATGCTGACCTGATCCATGAAGCAGCCGAGGAACAGCAGGATCACCAGCATGCCGACCAGCAGCGAGGTGGGTCCCAGCCCGGCGCTGAAGATCGCCTCCGCGAGCCCGGCCGACGCCTGTGAGAACGCCATGATCTGCGAGAACGTGATGGAGCCGCAGATGATGAACAGCGTCATCACGGAGAAGCGCAGGGTCTGGCGCACCGAGGTGAGCAGACTCTGCCAGGTGAGGCGGCGGTAGGCCGCGGCCGCCACCAGCGTGGCCGCCGCACCCAGTGCCGCCGATTCGGTGGGCGTGGCAAAGCCGCCCAGAATGCTGCCCACGACGACCACGAAGATCAGCGAAAGCGGCAGGACATAGATGACGAAGGGCATCAGCCGGTCGCGCCAGCTCAGTTCGGCCACGTCGTAGCTCGGAGCCAGGGACGGATCCAGCCGGCAGCGCACGATCACGTAGACGAAGAACAGCACGGCGAGCAAGACCGCCGGAAGGATCGAGGCCACGAGCAGCTCGCCGATCGGGATCTGCGCGATGGACCCGAGCAGCACGGCCAGCGCGGACGGCGGGATCAACATGGCGATGCCGCCGACGGCCACGATCGGGCCGATTGCGATGGACGGCTTGTAGCCGCGCGCGTACATCTCCGGCAGCAGCGTGGACCCGAGCATCGCGGTGTTGGCGATGGTCGAGCCCGACAGCGACGAGAACAGCGTGCCGCCGACGATCGCCACGAGCGAGAGGCGGCCCGGCACCCGGGCGATCAGCTTGTCCACGGCATCGATCGCACGCGAGGCGACGCCGGTGTGGAACATGATCTCGCCCATCAGAATGAACAGCGGGATCGGCAGCAGAGCGAAGCTCTGCACCGAGTCGACCGCGTTGCGCACCAGCTGGAGGACGCCGTTGTCGCCGCCCATGAAGACATAGGCTCCGACCAGATTGGCGGCGAAGAAGGCGAACACCACGGGCAGGCCGATGGCCATGAAGCCGACCAGCAGGCCGAGCAGCAGCAGAAGGATTTCGTACCAGACCATGGGCGTCGCTCAGAATCCCTCGTCCAGCGCCTGCCGGGGCGGCCCTTCGGCGCGCATCAGGCGGACGACGAACAGCGCCAGCAACAGCAGGAACACCGGCGGCGGTACGGCGTACTGGATCCACTCCGGATAGACGAAGGTCTCGTAGACCATGTTTCCGGAACCGAACGAGCGCAGCAACTGCCGGACCGAGTAGACGAGCAACACCGCACACACGACGGCGCCCACCGCGTTGGCCAGCCAGGCGACGACGCGGGCCGGGCCCTGCGCAAGCCGCGCGACGAAGATCTCGATCGCGATGTGCCCCTGCTCGCGCAACACCCAGGGCGCGCCGAGGAACGTGATCAGATAGAGCGCCCACTCCGCGACGTCCAGCGCCCAGGGCAGCGAGAACGCCCGGGTCCCGCGGGCAACCACGTCAACACAGATGAGGACGACGAGCGCGCAGAGCAGCACGCCCGCCACGACGGCGAGCAGATCGATCAGGCGGTTGAAGACCGTGCGCATCTCGGGTGCAGGAAAGAAGGACCGGGCCGCTCGAAGCGCGACCACGGAGCCGGTCAAGAAAAACCGCCGCCGACGGCGCGGCTGCGCCGGCGGCGCGGCTGCGCCGGCGGCGGCGGCGCGCCGGTCCGGGGTGGCCGCGTGATCGACGACCGACCGGACCGTGCGACCCTACTTCGAGCCGGTGAGCAGCGGCTTGATCTTGCCCACGAACTCGGGATCGGCCTTCTCGAGATCCGCCCAGTAGATGTCCTCGGCGCGTTTGGCGAAGTCCTCGCCCAGATCGACGGTCTGAATGCCGGCGGCTTCCTGGGCGGCCTTCTGGCGCGCGTCCTCACCGGCGCGCCACTTCGGCCACTGCTCCTCGACCCAGAGGGTCATGTCCTCGAGGCAGCCGCGCTGCTCCGCGGACAGCGACTTCCACTTGTCCAGATTCGCAAGAATGGCCACGGCGGCGCTGATGAAGCCCGGATCGTGGCGGAACTTCGTGTACTTGTCCCAGCCGAAGCCCTGGATGCCCCAGAGCGGCCATCCGTATCCGTCGACGGCGTTGCGCTCGAGCGCCGTGTAGACCGCCGGGGGCGCCATGCGCACGGGGTTCGCGCCCAACGACTTGAAGAACGCGTCGTAGATGGGCACGGAACGGAGACGGAAGTCCTCGAAGCGGCCGCCCTCGCCGGCCTTGGTCGTGTACAGGTGGAAGCGCACGCCGCCCGTGAGGTGCGTCAGGTACTGCGCGTTGAGCTTCTTGTTGTACTCCTCGTTGATGAGCGCCCAGGCACCGTTCTCACGCTGCTCGCTGGTCTCGTTGCGCGCCAGGCTGATGACGTCGCCGGCCGGCACCGCGCCGCGGAAGTAGTTGGCCGGGCCGTAGTGCATGTCGATCACGCCGTCCTTGAGCGCGCTCCACTGCTGCAGCGTGGGCACGGCCTCGGGCCCGACGACCGTGATGTTGACCTTGCCCGCGCACTGCTTGTTGACCTCGCGGACCCAGTCGTAGAAGTACTTCGCGATGATGATGCGCTCGGGAATGAAGGAGGCGGCCTTGAGCGTGACCTGCTCGGCGCCCGCCAGCGGCGACCCGAGAATTCCGGCGGCCGCGAGCGTGATCGCGACTGCGGTCTTTCGAAGCTGCTTCATAATCTCCTCTCCTGGCCGTGAACGACGGCCGTTTCTTGGTCCTTGGCAGGCTGCCGGGACACCCGTGAACAACCCGTTGGGGAAGTCTAGCAGGCCGGCCCGCGCCGGACCGCCCGTCAAGCCCATGACCCGCTCATGAGCACGAATCCATCCTCGCCGCCGCCCGCCGCCGTGGCGGCGCCGTTGCCCGGTCTCGCCGGCGCCCGGCCGCTCGGTCACGGGCTGTACGCGATCGACGCGGGCTATCTGCGTGCGCGCTTCGACGCGATCCACGTCCTCGTGCAGGACGGCCGGGCCGTGATCATCGATACGGGCACCGCCCGTTCCGCGCCGCGGGTGCTGGCCGCCCTGGCCGCGCTGGGAATCGATCCCCTGGCGGTCGAGGCGATCGTTCTCACCCATGTGCACATGGATCACGCCGGGGGCGCGGGCACGCTGATGCGGGCCCTGCCGGCAGCCAGCCTGCTCGTACACCCCCGCGGCGCCCGCCACATGGTGGATCCGGCGCGACTCTGGGCCGGCACGGTGGCCGTCTACGGGCAGGCACGGGCGTCTGAGCTGTACGGTGAACCGTGTCCGGTTCCGGGTGCCCGGGTCCGGGCCGTGAAGGACGGCGAGGCCTATTGCCTGGCCGGCCGTGTGCTGCGCTTCTTCGACGCACCCGGACACGCGCGGCATCATCATGTCGTTCTCGACGAAACCAGCGGCGGCCTCTTCACCGGCGATACCTTCGGCATCGGCTATCCCGAACTCGTCGGACCGGACGGTCCGATGGCTTTCGTTTCCTCCACGCCCGTTCAGTTCGACCCGGCAGCCATGCGCACCAGTCTGCGCCGGATCCTGGCGCTGCGTCCCGCTTTCGTGATGCTCACCCACTATTCGCGTCACGATGCGGTCGCATCCATCGGCGAACAGCTGCTGGCACTGACCGACGACTATCAGGCGCTCGGTGAACGCTGCCGCTCCCTCGATGGCGGCGCGCGCATCGCGGCGCTGGAGAACGGCATGCGCGAGCTTCTGTTCGGCGCGGCGCGGCGGTACGGACCGCCGCTGTCCGACGACATGCTGGAGCAGCTGCTGGGCGACGACGTCCGGCTCAACGCGGCCGGGCTCGGGGACTGGCTGGCGTCATGAGCCTCGTCACCCTGATCGATGCCGAGCTGGCCTACGGCGACACGCCCTTGCTGGACGGCGCGTCGCTGGGCATCGAACCGGGTGAACGGCTCGGCCTGATCGGCCGCAACGGGTCGGGCAAGTCTTCGTTGCTCGCCGTACTCGCGGGAACGCGCTCGCTCGACGACGGCGAGCTGCGCATGGCCGACGGAACGCGGGTCGTGCATGTCGAACAGGAACCCGTGCTGCCCGAGGCCCCCACTCTTCGCGACAGCCTGCTCGAGCGACTCGCCACGGTGCTGGGCCGCGACCACGAGGACTGGGCTCTGGCCGCCCGTCTCGACGCGTCTGCCGACCGCTTCTCCCTAGCAGCTTGTTGAAGAATCCATCGTGATCACGAGTTCCACCATACCCGAAGCAGGATATTTCCGAGCCGAGTGCCGCCAGCGCTCTATCGGTTCGGTTCGCGGTGCTTGTTCACGGCTTCGATCTCCTTTGTGCGGCCGCATACGGCCCGATTTCGCTCGTTTCGCACCGTCCTCGCCGTCATGTGACGGCCTGCTGCAGGTTTCTCATGCGCAGCAGGTTGTAGCTGGCCATCGTCAGCACCAAGCACTGATCAACCTTGTGCAGACCGCGCACCATGACTTGGCGCATGGGTCCGATCGCCTTGGCCCAGCCGAAGCATTGCTCGATGCGTTTTCGTTTGGTCTGACTGATCTCGTAACCCGGGTGCCGGGTCGTACGGGTATCGATCGCGCTGCCACCAGGGCGGGCGGTGTTTTGCGCCACGTGCGGTGTGACCTTCATCGCCCGACAGGCCGACACGAATCCCTTGGTGTCATAACCTTTGTCGGCACCGACGGTGATGCGCTTGCCCTTGCTCGCAACATCGGCCAGCATCATTTCGGCCTCCGCCCGCTCGGTCGTGCCCACGCTCTGACTGGCGCGTGCGTTCACCACAAGTCCGTGTCGATTGTCGCTGAGCACATGACCCAGGTAGCTCAGTTGGGCCGGTGCGGCTTCGCCCTTGCGATACAGCCGGGCATCCGGATCGGTGCGCGATTCGTGCGTGTCGTTGCTGCGCTTGTGGCCGTGCCAGTTCTCGGGCGGCTGACCATCGTCGGAGCCATCTTTGCGCCGCAGGCTCTTGTGGCTCGCCCAGGCCTGGATGATCGTGCCGTCCACACTGAAGTGATCGCCCGACAGGTAGCCACGCTCCTGGGCCATGTTGACCGTGGCGTTGAACAATTCCGTGGCCAGATCCTGCTCGAGCAGCGCATCGCGGTTCTTGCTGAACACCGAGTGGTTCCACACCGCATCTTCGATGGCCAAACCCACGAACCAGCGAAACAGCAGGTTGTAGTTGATCTGCTCGACCAGTTGGCGCTCGCTGCGAATGCTGTACAGCACCTGGAGCACCATCGCCCGAACCAGCTTCTCGGGCGCAATGCTCGGCCGCCCTCCACGATCACGCGGCTGATACATCGCCGAGAACTTCGCGTCCATCTTGGCCAGCGACTCGTTCAGCCACTGGCGAATCGGACGCAGCGGATGATCTGCCGGCACAAACTCTTCCAAGCGAATCGTGCTGAACAGGCTCTCGTTGAAACCGTCTGCGCCTCTCATCGGCTGATCAACCCCATTTCCACGTCTTCTCGATCCTCGCCCATCACGGGCGGCGCGTCGAGAGGTATTTCAACAAGCTGCTAACTGTCGTGTCGCTTCCCGCCGACCTCGTGCGGCGGGGCAGTCCGTCGGGACCTGATCGTCCGCGAGCCCGCCGTCACGGACGGCCGCTGTCGGGCAGGCCCGCGTCTCTTTCGTCGTCCGTCAAAACTGAGGAGTCTCATTCGATGCAACGCACCTGGCTCGGCCTTTCCCTAGCGACGCTGCTCGCGGCAGTCACCACCACGGCCTCAGCCCAGACCTACATGGTCGACTCGTCCCATACGTATCCCTCCTTCAGGGCGCCGCATCTGGGCATCTCCTGGTGGACCGGCAAGTTCAACCAGACATCGGGCATGATCTCGCTCGATCGGACCGCGGGCACGGGCACCGTGGAGATCGAGATCGACGCCGCCTCGGTGGACTTCGGTCACGAGAAGATGAACGAGCACGCCCGAAAGGGCGATTTCTTCGATGTCGAGAATCATCCGAAGATCACCTACAGCGGTGCAATCCGCTTCGAGGGCGGTGAACCCGCGGGCGTGGACGGGAACCTCACCCTGCTCGGCAAGACGCTGCCTGTCGCGCTCACGATCGAAAGCTTCAAGTGCATCATGCACCCGATGATCAAGAAAGAGGTCTGCGGCGCGGATGCCCGGGGCAGTTTCGACCGCCGGGACTTCGGGATGACCTACGCGGCGCGCGGCGAGAACGGCGGCGCGGCCGAGCTGCTGATCCAGGTGGAGGCGATCAAGCAGGACTGACGGCCCCGCGGGTGCCCTGCCGGTGATCCCGTCCGGCGGGGCGGCCCGTGTCGGGGTTGCCGACCCGCCGACGGTTCCGGGTCGGCGAACTCGTTACGATTCGGGTTCACACCGACCCGGAGACTGGCGTTCATGATCGATGGCCCCCTGCTGGTAGCCAATCGCGGCGAGATCGCGATCCGCCTCTTTCGCACCGCCGCGGACCACGGTCTCGAGACCATCGCAGTGGCGCCCGACGACGATCGGGAGAGTCCGCACGCCGAGGCGGCGGGCCGTCTGGTCGGCCTGCCGGGGCGCGGGGTGGCTGCCTATCTCGATGTCGCTGC
>JAUIAI010000050.1 GCA_030425615.1 Gammaproteobacteria bacterium | reverse complement strand
GTGTGCGCTCTCGCCCGCGGACATCGCGCGGGCAACGGAAGTGACCTATCTGGGCGCAGTCTGGGGCACCCTCGCCGCGTTGCGACGGATGATCCGCCGCGACCGCGGCACGATCATCCAGATCGGATCGGCGCTGGCTTATCGCTCGGTCCCGTTGCAGGCGCCCTACTGCGGCGCCAAGGCAGCACTTCGCGGCTTCACGGATTCGGTTCGCTGCGAACTGTTGCACGACCGGAGTCATGTGCGCATCACGATGCTCCAGTTGTCGGCTTTCAACACGCCCCAGTTCGAGTGGGGACGCACATTGCTCGGCCGCAGGCCCCGGCCCATGGGCCGGATCTTCCAGCCCGAAATCGCCGCTGACGCCGCGCTGCGCGCCGCCCGCCGACCCGGCCGTGAGCGGTGGGTGGGTTGGCCCGCCGTACAGACCATCCTGGGCCAGCGGCTGGCTCCCGGGCTGATGGACCGCTATCTCGGGCGCACCGGCTACGAAGGACAAATCTCGCCCGAGCCATTGCCCGCGCGGCGCCCGGACAACCTCTACCGTGCCGTCACCAGCCCGCGCGCCGCACACGGCCGGTTCGATCCGGATGCACACCGCTTCAGCGCGCAGGCATGGATGAGCGAGCACCGGGTGACGACCGCGCTCGTCGCCGGCGTGCTGGCATGGGGCGTCGGACGCTGGGTCGGAGCGTCACGCCGCCGGCAGCAGCCTGGCAACCGCCCGGAACGCGGACGCATGGGCGGCCTGCGGACCGACTGAGAGGATCAGGCGGATTCCCCGGGCGCCTGGGCGCCGGCGATCAGTTCGGCCAGATGCATTGCGCTGCGCCCCGTGCCCTGGCGTATCTGCTCGTGGCAACTGTAGCCGTCGGCGAGCAGGAGGGTCCCGGAGTCCGCCTCGCGCACGGCGGGGAGCAGCGAACGCTCGGCGATGCGGATCGAGACCTCCGCCTTGTCACGGGCGAAGCCGAACGCGCCCGCCATTCCGCAACAGCCCGGCTCCGGATTCAGTTCTTCGACTTCCATGTCCCGCAGGAGTTGACTGGTGGCCCCCGTGCCCAGCACCGAACGCTCGTGGCAATGACGGTGCACGATCGCCC
Organism: Gammaproteobacteria bacterium; assembly: GCA_030425615.1. Classification (GTDB taxonomy): domain Bacteria; phylum Pseudomonadota; class Gammaproteobacteria; order Burkholderiales; family Burkholderiaceae_E; genus JAUIAI01. Next base: position 8,294 of record JAUIAI010000050.1, on the reverse strand, counting down.
GACTGCCAACGGGCGGCGGTCGATGACCGCGTTCCACGAGGAACTCGGCCAGGGAGCACGCCTGCCGGGACAGGGCCTCGGCCCTGGGATCGTCCGGGAACAGATTCGGGAGTTCGTCTCGAAAGGCGGCCAGGCAGGAGGGCTCGAGCACGATGACCGGCGTACCGGCCGTGATCTCCGTGTCCAGCACCTGCAGTGTCCGGGACCACAGCCGGCGGGCCTGCTGGATCAGGCCGATGTCATAGAGCGGACGCCCGCAGCAGAGCGGCCGCAGCGGCACGGTGACCGACAGACCGCCGCCCTCGAGCACCCGCACGGCCGCCCTGAGCGGCGCCGTCCTGAGGTGGTTTCCGAAAGTGTCCGGCCAGAGTACCACTCTGTCGCCCGACCACGGCCCGCCGCGCCGCCCGGAGAACCATCTCGTGAAGGACTGGGTCGCGAAGCGCGGAAGCTCGCGCCGGGGTGAAATCCCCGTCAGTGACCGCCCGATCGTGGCGAAAGGCTCGTGCGACCCCAGCGAATTGACGAGCGCTGGCGCGGTGGAGGCCGCACGCGCCCACCAGTGGATCAGACCCATGGACAAGGCATGCCGCGGCCGTATCCTGTGCGCATAGTAGTGGGCCATGAACTCCGCCTTGTAGGTTGCCATGTCGACCTCCACCGGACAGTCGCTGCGGCAGCCCTTGCAGGCCAGGCACCAGTCGAGCGCATCGAACACGGTCGAATCGTCCCATCCGGCGGTGAGCGCGTCCCCGCGCATCATTTCGAACAACAGGCGTGCACGGCCACGCGTCGAATAGCGCTCCTCCCTCGTGCCCATGTAGCTCGGACACATGGTTCCCCCCTCGATTCGTCGGCATTTGCCCACTCCCACACACCGTTCGGCCGCTTTGGTGAAGCTGCCGTCGTCCTGGCGGTAGGCGAAGAACAGGGTACGCGTCGGATTGCGCCGGTAGTCGGGGCCCATGCGCAGATTCTGGTCGGGCCGATACGCGTGCACGACCTTGCCGGGATTCATGCGGTTGGTCGGATCCCAGGCAGCCTTGAACCGGTGAAAGGCCCCGGTCAGTTCGCTGCCCACCATCTTCGTCAGGAGCGCCGCCCTCGCCTGCCCGTCGCCGTGTTCGCCGGACAGGCTCCCTCCGTACCGGACCACGAGGTCCGCCGCGCGATCGATGAACCGCATCATGTGACGAACGCCGTCCTCGCGGTCGAGTTCGAAGTCGATACGGCAGTGCACGCATCCCTGGCCGAAATGGCCGTACAGTGAGCAGTCGTAGGCGAATTCGTCGAGCAGCGCGCGGAAATCCCGCAGATAATCCCCCAGCCGCTCGGGCGGTACGGCTGCGTCCTCCCACCCTGGGTGGGTCTGCCGCATGTTCGGCACATGAGCCGTCGCACCGAGCCCCGCCTCGCGGATCTTCCAGATCCTCCGGGTTCCCTCTGCATCGAAAACGCGCATCGAAGGTGCGTCGTCCCGGTCCCGGAGGCGCTCGACCAGCGCGTCGGCCCGCGCGACCGCCGCCTCTTCCGTGTCCGCGCCGAACTCCGCCAACAGCCATCCCCCGCCCTCCGGAAGGAGTTCGACGTCCTCCTGACGCATTCGCTTGGCACGCATGTATCCGATCAGCTTGTCGTCGATGCCTTCGAGACCGATCGGCTTCATATCGAGAACGTCCAGGACATGATCGGCTGCCTGATAGACGTCCGGATAACCCAGCACAACCATCGCCCGGGCGCCAGGGTTCGGCATCAGCCGCACCACGGCGGAGAGAACCGTCGCGCAGGTACCTTCGGAGCCTACGAGCGCGGCGGCGACATCGAAGCCGTTCTCCGGCAGCAGCCGGTCGAGGTTGTACCCGGAGACACGTCTCGGAATACGGGGAAAACGTGTCCGGATCTGATCCGCGTAGTCTTCGGCGATCTCCTCGAGCCGCCGGTAGATCTCTGCCCGACGCCCACCGGCCTCGCGGATCGCAGTCCGCTCGGCTTCCGAGGTGGGCCCCACCACGAAGCGCTCGCCATCGTAGGTCAGGACTTCGAGCTCGACGACGCTGTCGACGGTCAGCGGACCCGGTCCGAAGAGATCGGACATCACCGAGTGGGCGCCGCAGGAGTTGTTGCCGATCATCCCGCCGAGGGTGTTGTGGTCGTGGGTGGACGGGTCCGGACCGAACGTGAGGCCGTGCCTTTCGGCCTGGCGCCGCAGCTCATCGAGATTGGCGCCGGGCTCCACACGGGCGACCCGGCGCTGCGGATCGATCTCGAGCACGTGATGCATGTGGCGTGAGCAGTCGAGGACGACCGCAACATTGCAGCACTGACCTGCAAGGCTGGTTCCTCCGCCCCGCGCCACGCTCGGGACTTCGCGCTCACGGCATAGCGCGACCGCCCGCACGAGATCGTCCGCGTCCACTGGCGTGACGACCCCGATCGGAACCTGCCGGTAGTTCGAGGCATCCGTCGAGTACATCGCGCAGGTTGCCTCGTCGAACCGGACTTCACCGCGGATGGCCGCGGTCAGCGCCCGCGCGAGACCCCGCCTGGCTTCGTCATCGATTCGATCGGAGGTCGTGGCTCTGGTCTCCATGGCTGGCTCCCGCGTCAGATCTCGTAGCGTCGGGCGTCGGCCTCGCGCACGACGAGACCGTTGCCCGGCCGTGAAGCGTCGGCGTGCAAAGCGCCGTCGCGCAGCTCACCCAGTCCGTCGAACAACATGGCCTCGATACGGACGTGGTCGTGGAAGTACTCGAGGTGACGGATTCCCCCTAGCGCACAACCGGCATGCAGATGCTGGGCGGGCGCGCAGTGAGTCGACAGCGGCACATGGTGGGCTTCGCTGAGCGCAGCGACGCCGAACAGGCCGCTCAGCCCTCCACACCGCGTCGCGTCCGCCTGCATCACGTCCACCGCCCCCGCCTGCAGAAGACGTCTGAAATAGTCGGGGTGATAGCCGTACTCGCCCGCCGTGATCTCGATCCCGGACGGCGCCCGGTCACGAAGCTGGCGCAGACCTTCCAGGTCGTCCGAGGACACCGGCTCCTCGAACCAGCTCACGCCGCAATCGTGGAAGCAGGCGGCCATCTCGAGCGCCTGTTTGCGGTCATAGGCCCCGTTGGCGTCCACGAACAGTTCCGCATCGCCGATCGCCGCCCGGGCCGCCCGCACCCGCTCGACGTCGGCCCGCGGGTCACGTCCGACCTTCATCTTCACGCGCGGGATTCCCGCTTCCACCCAGTCCGCGAGTTGCCGCTCGAGCCGCGCCGTGTCGTACGAGGTGAATCCGCCGCTGCCGTAGACGGGTACCTCTGCACGAATCGCGCCGAAGAGCGTATGCAGGGGGATTCCGAGCAAGCGTGCCTTGAGATCCCAGAGCGCGTTGTCCAGCGTCGAGATCGCCATGGCCGCGATCCCAGGGCGGCCGAGGTTGCGCACGCTGCGCAGCATCGTGGCCCGATGAAGCGCCGGAGAAAGCGCATCGCCACCGATCAACAGCGGAGCGAGCGAGTCGCCCGCCAACAACGCGGTCGCCCGGTCGGCGTAGCCGAGACCCAGTCCGACCTTCCCGTCCGCCATGACCCGTGCCAGCACCAGCGTGGTGGCACGCCATTCGAGCGTACCGTCCGACTCGGGCCCATCGGTGGGAATCCGGTAGGTGCTGACGTCGATTCGCTCGATCTCCGGTGAGCTGCCGTCACCCCCCGCCTGCGCATTGACGGAACATTTCGATCCGCTTTCAACCATGACCGCCCCTGTCTCGCCGCCGTTCGTCCCGACCGCGCTCGTTGCGCTCTTCCGCCGCGCGCCGATGCGCATCCCCGCGGGCGCGCGAACCGTCGACGGAGGGCTGCTCCCCGGGCTCGCCGCGGGCGGTCCTGCGGTGCTCGCCCGGGCCATTGCGCTCCCGCAGGTTCAACGCGGTGTTGACCAACGCGACGTGTGTGAACGCCTGGGGGAAGTTCCCGAGAAGTTGGCCGTTCTCGACGTCCACTTCCTCGGACAGCAGCCCGACATCGTTCGCCAGAGCGCATGCCCGGTCGAACAGCTCCCGCGCCCGCTCCCGGCGACCCGCGACCGCGTGACAGTCCGCGAGCCAGAAAGTGCACGGCAGAAAAGCCCCCTCCCGCTCCGGCAGACCATCGAGCGCCCGCGACGGTTTGTACCGGGTGACGAAGCCGCCTTCCATCAATTCGCGCTCGATCGCCTCGATCGTGCCCTCGACTCGTGGGTCGTGCACGGGAAGGAAGCCGACGAGCGGCATCATCAGCAGGCTCGCGTCGAGCGCCTGACTGCCGTAGGCCTGCACGAAGCTGCCGCGCCCGGCATCGAAGCCACGATCGCAGACTTCGCGATGAATGCGCGACCGCAGCTCGCGCCACGGACCCACGGGGCCTTCCAGCGAAAAGCGCTCGACCGCTTTCACGGCGCGATCCGCCGCCACCCATGCCATCACGCGCGAGTGCGTGAAATGCTGCCGTGCGCCGCGAATCTCCCAGATTCCTTCATCGGGACGGTCCCAGTTGGACTCGAGGAAATCCAGCAGGACGCGTTGGAGATCCCAGGCCTGAGTGTTCGGCGCCAGCCCGCTGGCCCGTGCCACGTGAAGCGAGTCCATGACCTCACCGTAGACGTCTAGCTGGAACTGGTGGGCCGCGGCGTTACCCACGCGTACCGGTCGGGAGTCCTGGTACCCCGGCAGTTCATCGAGCGTCCACTCGTCCAGCCTGCGCCCGCCCGTCACGTCGTACATGAGCTGCAGGTCTTCGGCGCGCCCTGCGACCGCACGCACGAGCCACTCCCGCCAGGCGCGCGCCTCGGTCCGGAATCCGCACATCAGCAGGGCGTACAAGGTGAATGTCGAGTCGCGCAGCCAGCAGAAACGGTAGTCCCAGTTCCTACTGCTGCCGATCGCCTCGGGCAGCGATGTCGTCGGCGCGGCGACGATGCCACCTGTCGGCTCGTAAGTCAGCGCCTTGAGCGTGAGCAGCGAACGATCGACCTGCGCCCCCCGTGGGCCGTCGAAGGTATTGTTCGAGCACCAGTCTCGCCACCAGCGCTCGACCTCGGCCGTTGCCGCGAAGGCATCGATCGGCAGCGGGGAGGGTTCGTGCGAAGCGTGGAAGCTCAGGACGAACGGTACGCGTTCTCCCGCACCGACCTCGAAAGAGGCGCCGGTCCGGAAGTCTTCGCTTCGCATCGGCACGAAAGTTCGCAGGGTCAGCGCGTCAGGCCCAGCGATGAAACGGTAGCCGCCCTCCATACGGGTCACCCATGGCATCACGAGTCCGTAGTCGAACCGGGCGACAAGCGACATGCCCATTTCGACTCGGCCCGACAACCCCTGGACCACCCGCACGACGTCGCATCGCCCCGGCCAGAGAGGCATCGAGTCGATCACACAGATCTTCCCGTCATCACACTCGAATTCCGTGACCAGAACCATCGTACGCTCACGATAGTGCCGCGTGATCCGTCGCACGCCATGTCGCGGCGCGATCTGCCAGTAGCCGTTCGATCCGTCACCCAGCAGCCCCGCGAAGAGTGCAGGCGAATCGAAGCGCGGCGCGCACATCCAGTCGATGGACCCATCCCTGGAGACGAGCGCCGCGGTGCGCGTGTTGCCGATCAGCGCGTAATCTTCGATCGGTCTGGACATCCGGCAGGCCGCCCGGTCAGTCGCCGCCAGGCATCAGCGAATCGAACAATTGCCTGGCCGAGGCCTTGATCATGGCGCTCCGGTCCGGGTCTCCGTGCATCACCGACGAGACGTACGCACGCGCCTGCTCGAGCGTCACGTTGGGCGGCAGCGGCGGCACATTCGGATCGGTGAGCACCTCCAGGACGACCGGGCGGTCCGTGGCCAGCACGTCGTCCCAGGCGGCAGCCAGATCATCGGGATCGTCGACCCTGACGCCGCGCAGCCCGAGCAGCTGCGCATAGCGTGCGTAGTCGAACGCCGGCACGGTCTGCGAGGCGACGAACCTCGGATCGCCTGCCATCGCGCGCTGCTCCCAGGTGACCTGGTTCAGGTCATCGTTTCGAAGGACCAGGACGACGAGCCGGGGGTCTGCCCACTTGCGCCAGTAGTGGGCGATCGTGATCAACTCGGCGTTGCCACACATCTGCATCGCCCCGTCTCCCACCATCGCGATGACCGGGCGGGACGGATGGGCGAACTTCGCCGCGATGGCATAGGGCACGCCCGGACCCATGGTCGCGAGCCCGCCCGACAGCGAGGCCATCATGCCCGGACGAATCTTGAGATCCCGCGCATACCAGTTTGCCGCCGAACCGGAGTCGCAGGTCAGGATGCAACCATCCGGCAGTCGTGGAGACAGCTCCCAGAAGACCCGCTGCGGGTTGACCGGGTCCGCCTCGCTCATGGCGCGCGCCTCCAGTACCTGCCACCAGTCGTTGACCCATTCTTCGATGGACTCCCGCCAGCCGCGGTCCTGCTTGTGTTCGAGCCGGGGGAGCAGCGCGCGAAGCGTGGTGGCCGCGTCCCCGGTGAGGTTGACCTCCATCGGATAACGGATTCCCAGCATGGTCGGATCGAGGTCGATCTGCACTCCCCTGGCCCTGCCCTCCCGCGGCAGGAACTCCGAGTACGGGAAGCGCGACCCGATCATCAGCAAGGTGTCGCACTCCGTCATCATCTCCCAGCTCGGCCGGGTTCCCAGCAGGCCGATCGCACCGGTCACGAACGGAAGGTCGTCCGGCAGGACCGCCTTGCCGAGCAGGGCCTTGGCCACTCCGGCACCGAGCCGCTCGGCGGTCTCGATCACTTCGTCCGATGCGCCCAGCGCCCCGGCACCGACGAGGATGGCGACCTTCTCGCCCTCGTTCAGCACCCGGGCGGCCGCGTCCAGGGCATCCGCACCGGGAGCCATGGCGGGCGCTGCGAATCCGGCCGAGGAATGAACCGTTCCGTGCGCATGCGGCGGCGATTCCACCGCGTCCAGCTCCTGGACATCATTGGGCACGATCAGGCACGTGACCGTGCGACGTGCACGCGCGATGCGGATCGCTCGGTCGACGAGATGTCTTGTCTGCTCGGGGACCGTCAGCGTGTGTACGTAGTCGCCCGCGACATCCTTGAACAGGGCGCCCAGGTCCACTTCCTGCTGGTAGTTCCCGCCGATCGCCGCGCGCGCCTGCTGGCCGACGATCGCCACCACGGGCTGGTGGTCCAGCTTTGCGTCGTAAAGACCGTTCAGGAGATGAATGGCGCCCGGTCCGGAGGTCGCCAGACAGACCCCTACCTCGCCGGTGAACTTGGCATGCGCACAGGCCATGAACGCGGCCATCTCTTCGTGGCGGGCCTGGACGTACTCGAACGTGTCGTCCGCCCGGTTGAGGGCTCCGAAGATCCCGTTGATGCCGTCGCCGGGGTAGCCGAACAGGCGGTACACGCCGTTCACGTGCAACCTCTGCAACAAGTGATCACTCACGGTTTGGGCCATGATCTCTTCTCCAGACCACCAGCGGCCGCAGGCGCCGGTGTCGATTGAGTTTGTCTGCCGGCCCGGGCACCACGCGCCGCCCGCCGCCGGGGCTACGGCCTGAGCAGTGCCAGCCCGGTTTCCGAGTCACGGTGGCGTTGCAGACAGGCCGGCGACTCGACCAGCACCACCTCCAGGATCGGGCGCACGACCGCTTCCAGAAGGTGCCCGCCCCAGGCGGAACCGTCCCGTCGTCCGACGACCACGTGGGGGTGCAGTGAGAACGCGCCGTCATCGTCCAGCGCGACGTCTCCCACGAGCGAGAGGACTTCCACCTGCTCGTCCAGCTCGATGCGCTCGTACTCCTTGCGCTGCCAGTCGAAGTAGCCGAGCACGACGCGGCTGAACGCACCGAGTCCGGTGAAACGGGCTGCCGTGAAGCCTTGTTCGCGCGCGTAGTCGCGAAGGACCTCCAACGTGTCGTCGCCCGGCTCCAGTGCGAGCACGTGAGTGTTCTCGGTCGCTTCGGCGACGATGCGGGCTTGCATGATGCGGGCCTCCGGATCCGGACGGCACCCCTTGTGCCGACTCCTCCCGGAGGCCGCAAGCTTCGTTCCCGATTCCCCGGCGATGCGTGCAGAATCGGGCCCATGGACGAGCGATCGACCGATCACCGCTGGACGAACCCGGTACGCACGGCCGGTCTGGCCCTCGGTCCGCTGGCGGCCGGGTTGATCATGCTCGCACCGACACCCGCCGGCCTCGGGGAAGCCGGCTGGTCGGCCGCCGCGGTCGCCGTCTGGATGGCGCTCTGGTGGATGACCGAAGCCGTTCCGCTGGCCGCGACCGCGC
>JAUIAI010000942.1 GCA_030425615.1 Gammaproteobacteria bacterium | reverse complement strand
CTCAGCCTCTCCGACGCCCCAGGCGAAACCCCCGACCAGACGACGCTCCACGGCGAGGGTTGTGCTGAGATCACCGCAGGCGACCTGCTGGAAACCTGGGCACGGCACATGATGAACTGGCTCCACATCTACCTCACCGACGGATTCGCGCCTCTGCACGAGGAATGGCGTGCCCGCGCCCACAAGCTGGGCGAGGAAGTGGAGACTCCCGAACCGGGCACCTTCATCGGGATAGACGAATGGGGCGGCATGATCTTGAAACATGCCACCGGCACCCGCATCCTGCCGCTGACCCGCCTTCTGGAGCGCTCATGAACTTCGCCCGCGTCATCCGCCTCGACGAGACCGACTGTGAGGTCTACCGCGAGGCCGCCGAGCCCGGAGAATGGGCCATCCCCGGCACCTTCGCCTTCTCCAACTGGACGGAAGCCGAACTGACCGGCAAACCGGCGCAGGAGTTCACCAACGGCTGGCTCGGCCTGACCTCATTCGGCCGCGCCACCGTCGTCGCCATCACCTCGATCACCGAGGCCGAACGCCAGAGCCTCGTCGATATCCTCGCCTTCCATTTCACCGAAAGCTGGGGCGCACCGAACCTCGACGCCGCACGGCCCGTGGCAGAGGAGGAGATCGCCCAGATGGCCGATCTTTGCGAAGGCCAGCAGGAAAACACACTGATCGTGGTCGAACGCTCGCTGGGCGAGGCCGGCGTGAAAGACAAATTCCGCCTGATTCCCCCGCAGGGCGCATCGCTGGAAACCTTCGCGGTTCACGGCGATTGAACGCCACCCGCCCGCGACTTCCTTGCGGGCCAAGCCGAATCAAGGGTTAGTTAGCGCCGGCAGACCGCCAGACAGGCGGCAAAGAGAACACCAACAGGTAGCCGCACATGGCCACGCATTTCAACCGAGACAACATTCACCCCGCCATCGCGATGCATGCCGAGGAAGTCCGGCGCGGCGAACTCAGCCGCCGCGAATTCCTCACCCGCGCTACCGCGCTGGGTGTCACGGCGACCACCGCCTATGGCTTCCTCGGCCTGACGCAGCCTGCGCAGGCGGCAGCCCACGTACAGACAGGCGGCACGATCCGCATCCAGCAGGACGTCCGCGCGCTTCTCGACCCGCCGACCTTCAACTGGCCGCAGCTCGGCAACGTAGTGCGTGGCTTCCTCGAATACCTTGTCCAGTACAACGCGGACGGCACCTTCGAACCGCGCCTGCTGGAAAGCTGGGAGGTCAACGAGGACGCCACCGAGTACACGCTGAAGATCCGCCCCGGCGTGAAATGGAACGACGGGCGCGGCGACCTGACCGCCACCGACGTGGCCTATAACTTCACCCGCTGGTGTGACGGCACTTGGGAAGGCAACTCGATGGCCGCGCGGATGGGCTCGCTCCAGAACGAAGCGGGCGACGGCCCGGCGGACGGCGCAATCGAGATCGTCGATGATGTGACGCTGAAGCTGAAACTCACCCGCCCCGACATCACCA
>JAUIAI010000049.1 GCA_030425615.1 Gammaproteobacteria bacterium | reverse complement strand
TTTCGTCCTGGGTCGCGAAGCACTTGTAGGCCTTGCCCGCGGCCAGCAGCTGGCGGGCCAGCCTGCGCTCCTCGCCGTTGCGCCAGGGGTCCAGCAGCGTGTTGCGCAGGAAGCGCAGGCGCGCCAGCCAGCCGAAGGCGCTCATCAGCCAGGGGCCGACCTCGCGCTTTTGCAGTCTGCCGTCCGCGCCGCGCTTGCCGAACGGGCCGCCGGCCACGTGGAAGCGCAGGCGATAGCCGGGCTCGAAGGCCTCGTCCAGCTCGCGCCTGAACTCGGCGCTCGTGTAGAGCCGGGCCACCTCGAACTCGTCCTTGTGGGCGAGCAGCTTGGCGAGGTTGCGGGCCACGGCCTGGCTCAGTTTCTGGCCGGCGCCCGCCGTGCCCAGCCCCGCCTCGGCCGAGCCCATGCGTTCCACGGCCTCGGTGTAGCGCGACACGTTGCCGGCGATGCCGTACTCGGCGAGCAGGGCGCGCCGGTGGCGCACGATGTCGTCCAGGCTGTCGAAGCGCGGGCGGTTGATCTGCACCACCTTGGCCTCGGCGGTGCGCGAGGCCGGCTCGGCCGCGCGCAGGACGGCGTCGCGGTCCACCACCAGTCGCCGGCCCCAGGCGAACGCGTTGCGGTTCATGGCGACGGCCACGCCGTTGAGCTCGATGGCGCGTTCGATCGCGTCCAGCGACAGCGGCACGGCGCCCATCTGCCAGGCCGCGCCCATGAGAATCATGTTCGCGCCGATGGCGTCGCCCAGCAGCGCCCGTGACAGGCGCAGCGCATCGATGCCGATGAGATCGGCGGTGGTGGCCGAGCGGATACGCTCGAAGAGCGCGGTGTCGTCGGCCCGCCAGTCGGGGTTACGGGAGAAGTCCGAGGTGGGCACCATGTCCGTGCACACCACGCCGCGCGTTCGCCTGGGGTCAAGGCGCTGCACGGCCTCGTCGCCGGCCGAAACGATGAGATCACAGCCGATGAGCGTGTCGGCCTCGCGGCTGGCGATGCGCGTGGCGAACAGTTGCTCGGGCCTGGGCGCGAGTTTCACGTGCGAGAGCACCGCGCCGTACTTCTGCGAAAGGCCGGTCACGTCCAGGTTGGAGCTGGCATAGCCGTCCAGGTGCGCGGCCACGGCCAGGGTCTGACCGATGGTGACCACGCCGGTACCGCCGATGCCCGAGACCATGATGGAGAAGGACGCCTCGGGCCGCGCGAACTCCGGCTCGGGCAGGCTGTCGATCCAGTCGCTGACCGGGGCGAGCTGCGAGCGGTTGGCCTTCTCCGGGCGGCGCAGCTTGGCGCCCTCCACGGTGACGAAGCTCGGGCAGAAGCCCTCCTGGCAGCTGAAGTCCTTGTTGCAGGTGGACTGGTTGATGCGCCGCTTGCGGCCCAGTTCGGTGTCCACCGGTTCGATGGACAGGCAGTTGGCCTTGCGCCCGCAGTCGCCGCAGCCCTCGCAGACCGCGGTGTTGATGAAGCTGCGCATGTCCGGGTCTTCCCACTTGCCGCGCTTGCGCAGGCGGCGGCGCTCGGTGGCGCAGGGCTGGTCGAACACCATGACCGAGACGTCGTTGTACTCGCGCAGCTCGCGCTGCACCGCCTCGAGCTCGTCGCGCGGACGAACCGGCACGCCGTCGGGCAGCTTCACCCCTTCGTAGCGGGCGGGGTCGTCGGTGACGACCACCATCTTCTTCACGCCCTCGGCGGCGAACTGCTGCAGGATCTGCGGCACGCCGAGCTCGCCGTCCACCGGCTGGCCGCCGGTCATGGACACGAAGCCGTTGAACAGCAGCTTGTAGGTCATGGGCACGTGCGCGGCCACGGCCTGGCGCACGGCCAGGAAGCCCGAGTGGAACAAGGTGCCGTCGCCGATGTTCGCGAACACGTGCTTTTCGGTGGTGAACGGCTGCTGGCCGAGCCAGAGCACGCCTTCGCCACCCATGTGCGACCAGGTGGTGGTGTGCACCGGATCCTGCAGGATGGCCGTGGAGTGGCAGCCGATGCCGGCCAGCGCGCGGCTGCCCTCGGGCACCTTGGTGGAGCGTGCGTGCGGGCAGCCCGAGCAGAACGTGGGCGCGCGCAGCGGCACCACGGTGTGGGCGCGCTTGTCGGCCAGGCGCTTGAGCTCCAGCGTCTGTACGTTGTCGCGGCCGTGGTCGTCCTCCGAGAAACCGGGCACTGGCGGCAGATCCGCCAGCCGGGCCGGATCGAAATAGCAGTCGGGGTCGCGGATCAGCAGCTCGCCCAGCACGCGGGCGATGAGATCCGGCGAGATCTCGCCCGCGTTCGGGAACAGACGCGCGCCGGGGGCGGCATCGAACACGCCGCCGGACGCATGCTTGCCCAGCACGCGAGGAGCGCGCGCCTGACCATAGAGCGCGTTGCGCACCTGGTCTTCCAGCAGCGGGCGCTTTTCTTCGACGACCAGGACGGTGCCCAGCCCTTCGGCGAAGCGGCGCACGATCTCCGGATCCAGCGGCCACACCAGGCCCACCTTCATGATGCGCAGGCCCATGGATTCGGCCTGTTTGTCGTCGATGCCCATCTGGTGCAAGGCCTGGCGCAGATCCTGCCAGGCCTTGCCGGCCGCCATGACGCCGATGCTCGCCCGTTTCGGATCGACGACGATGCGGTTCAGCCCGTTGGCGCGCGCATAGGCCATGACGGCCAGATGCTTGTGGTGGTAAAGGCGTTCTTCCTGCGGCAGCGGCCGGTCGATGGCGCGCGAGTTCAGGCCGCCCTCGGCCTCGGTGGGCAGCGGCGGCAGCGTGATGGCCGGGGAATCCGGCGCCACGAGCACCGAGCCGCCGCCCTCGACGACATCGGTCACGAGCTTCATGCCGCTCCAGCAGCCCGAGTAGCGGCTCATCGCAATGCCGTGCAGGCCGAAGTCGAGCACCTCCTGCGCATTGGCCGGATAGAGCAGGGGAATGCCGGCGGCCACGAAATTCAGGTCCGAATAGTTCGCCACCGTGCTCGATTTGGCGCCGTGGTCGTCACCGGCCAGCGCGAGCACGCCGCCATGGGCCGACGAGCCCGCCTGGTTGGCATGGCGGAACGGATCGCCCGAGCGGTCCACACCCGGGCCCTTACCGTACCAGATGCCGAACACGCCATCCACGGTGGCGCCGGGGAACGCGCCCACGTACTGCGAACCCCAGAGCGCCGTGGCCGCGAGGTCTTCGTTCACCGCAGGCCGGAAAACGATGTTCTCGTTGTCCAGCAGTTTCTGCGCCGACCAGAGCTCGATGTCGTAGCGGCCGAGCGGCGAGCCGCGGTAGCCGGAGATGTAGCCGCCGGTGTTCAGGCCGTTGGCCGCATCGCGGCGGTGTTGCTGCAGCGGCAGGCGTACGAGCGCCTGCATACCGGTCATGTAGAGCCATCCCTGCTCGACCGTGTAGCGGTCGTTGAGCGTCATGGACAGGCGTTCGGGATCGACGGGTGCGTTCACCGAGGGGTCTCCAGTGCGCATCGTGGCGCGGTTTCGGGCGTGTCCGGCCCTGAAGGGGCGCGGGCGGGTTCGTGATCCACCCGCAGACAAGCGTTCGTGCATTATAGGGATCCGGCCCGGCGGCGCCGGAGCAACGGAACGGGGGACAGGGCATGGGCAGAGACGATTCCGCAAGCGGCGGCTGGCAACCGCCGGACAACTTCGTGGCCGCCATGCCCGCCGTTTCCGGCAACACGATCAACGGCCTGGGCGAGACCACGTTCCGGCGGCCGTCTCCGTTCTTCTGGCACCCGCCGGAGCGCCAGACGCACGGTGAGCTGCAGACCGAGGTGATCCGGTTTCACCGGCAGTCGCCCGCCATGCGCGAGCACTTCAATCCGAAGCCGCCGGGCGGGCGTGGCCCGGCGCCCGCGCAGCGGGCGGAGGAAGTCACGCGGGACACGCCCGAGGGTTTCACGGAGCGGGTGAAGCGCTTCGCGCGCGAGCACGAGAGCGACGACATCCGCATCGCGGCGATGCGGGCCGACTATGTCTTCGAGGGCTACACGCTGGACGACCCGTGGGTGATCCTGCTCGCCGTGACGATGCCCTACGAGGAGATCTCACAGGCGCCCGCAACGTTCGAGAATCCCACGGCCGGAGTCGTCGTCGCCAGGGAGTACAACCGGGCCTCGCGCGCCTGCCGCGAGCTCGCCAACTTCATCCTCGGGCTCGGCTACGACGCCACCCCGTGGCCCGGGCCCTTCGCCTCCGCACTGTCGATGATGCCGGCCGCCATCGACGCCGGCATGGGCCGGCTCGGCAAGCACGGCTCGCTGATCCACCGCCGGTTCGGTTCGTCGTTCCGGCTGGCCGCCGTCACCACGACGATGCCGCTCGTGCCCGATCCGGTGGATGATTTCGGCTCGGAGGATTTCTGCGAGAACTGCCGCATATGCGTGGATGCCTGTCCGCCGCGCGCGATCTCGCACGAGAAGCAGATGGTCCGGGGCGTGCGCAAGTGGTACGTGGATTTCGACCGCTGCATCCCGTATTTCGGCCAGACGCTGGGCTGCGGCATCTGTCTGGCCGTTTGTCCCTGGTCCCGGCCGGGCGTGGCGCCCGGCCTCGCGCAGAAGATGCTTCGCAAACGCGGGCACGACGCGCGCGACTGACCCCGGTGGCCGGTGTCAGGCCGTGGCGGCCGCCGCGCGCCTGTGCGGCGGCACCCCGTTCTCGTCCACGAGGTGACAGGCCACGCGGTGGCCGGGCCGGATCTCGCGCAACTCGGGCGTGGTCTGGCGGCAGGCATCCTCGGCGAACGGGCAGCGCCCCGCGAAGCGGCAGCCCGGCTTGGGGTCGATGGGGCTGGGCGGGTCGCCCGTGAGGCGGATGCGGTCGCTGCGGCCGCGCAGGGCCGGATCCGCCGAGGGCACCGCCGACAGCAGCGCCCAGGTGTAGGGATGCAGCGGCTCGCCGAACAGCGAGACACGATCCGCATGTTCGACGATCTGGCCGAGGTACATGACGGCGATGTCGTCGCACATGTACTGCACCACGCCCAGGTCGTGCGAGATGAACAGATAGGTGAGCCCGAATTCGCTCTGCAGCCGGCGCAGGAGGTTGAGGATCTGTGCCTGGATGGCGACGTCCAGCGCCGAGACCGGCTCGTCGCAGACGATGAGATCCGGCTGTGTGGCCAGTGCGCGGGCCACGCCGATGCGCTGACGCTGGCCGCCCGAGAACTGGTGGGGGAACAGCGCCTGCTGTTCGGGCCGCAGGCCCACGAGCCGGAACAACTCGTCCACGCGGGCCTTGCGCTCGGCCGGCGTGCCGACCTCGAGCTGGTCCAGCGGCGAGCGCACGATGTCGCCCGCGCGCACGCGCGGGTTCAGCGAAGAATACGGGTCCTGGAAGATGATCTGCATCCGCCGGCGTTGCTGGCGCAGGGCCTCGCCCTCGAGCCCGACGAGGTCCGCGTCGCCGATGGCGATGCGCCCGGCGGTCACCGGCGCCAGGCGCATGACGGCCAGCGCCGTGGTGGTCTTGCCCGAGCCGGATTCGCCCACCAGCCCGAAGGTGGTGCCGCGTCGGACGGAGAACGAGACACCGTCCACCGCGTGCACGCTGCTGGCGCTGCCGAACGCACCCTTCTTGATGGGGAAGTGGACCTTCAGGTCGCTGACCTGAAGCAGTGGCTGTTCGTTCGTCATGCGGCCACCTGCCCGGATTCGTTGAGCCAGCAGGCCGCCTCGTGGTTCACGCCGACGGTGCGGATACCGGGCATCTCACGGCGGCACACCAGCATTGCATGGGCACAGCGCGGTGCGAACGGGCAGCCGCCGCGCCCGAGTTCGGCCACCGAGGGCACGACACCGGGGATCTCCGGCAGGGGCGGGCGCTCCTTCGGGGGCGTTGCCTGAAGATGGGGCACGCAGGTGATGAGGCCCTGGCTGTAGGGGTGACTCGGACGCGCGAGCATGTCGTCGACGTCGGCCATCTCGACCTTGCGGCCCGCGTACATGACCACCACGCGATCGGCCATCTCGGCGATCGCGCCCATGTCGTGAGTGATCAGGATGATGGCCGTGCCGGTCTTTTGCTGGAGTTCCTTGAGCAGATCGAAGATCTGCGCCTGCACGGTGACGTCCAGCGCCGTGGTGGGTTCGTCCGCGATGAGTACCTTGGGTTCGCAGGCCAGCGCCATCGCGATCATGACGCGCTGGCGCATGCCGCCCGAGAGCTGGTGGGGGTACTCGTCCACGCGCTTCTCGGGCGCCGGAATGGCCACGGCGCGCAGCATCTCTACGGCCTTCGCGTGCGCGTCGCGCCGGCTCAGCCCCTGGTGAAGCCGCACGGTCTCGGCGATCTGGTCGCCCACCGTGTACACGGGGTTGAGCGAGGTCATCGGCTCCTGGAAGATCATGGAGATGTCGTTGCCGCGGATCTGGCGCATGCGCGCCTCCGGGGCCGCCAGCAGGTTCTCGTCGCCCAGGCGGATGGTGCCGCCGGCGATGCGGCCCGGGGGCACCGGAATCAGGCGCATGACGGCCAGCGCGGTCATGCTCTTGCCGCAGCCCGACTCGCCCACGATACCCAGCGTCTCGCCGGCACGCAGGTCGAACGACAGGCCGTCGATGACGCGCGAGACCTGGCCACCGCGAAGGTCGAACTCCACGCTCAGGTCGCTCACCGACAACAGCGGGTCGGTGCCGGATCGGGCTTCGCTCATCGCTGCCTCAGCTTCGGGTTCAGGGCGTCGTTCAGGCCGTCGCCCACCAGCGAGATCGCCAGCACGGTGATGAAGATGGCAATGCCGGGAAAGGTCACCGGCCACCAGGCCTCGAGGATGTGGGGCCGGTTGGCGCCGATCAGGTAGCCCCAGCTCATGACGTTGGGGTCCGACAGACCCAGGAAGCTGAGTCCGGCCTCGAACAGGATGGCCGTGCCCACCGACAGCGCCGCGCTGACGATCAGCGGCGGGCCCGCGTTGGGCAGCATGACCTGCCAGATGATGCGCCGGTCCTTGGAGCCGATGGAGCGCTCGGCCTTGACGTATTCGAGTTCGCGGATGCGCAGGAATTCGCCGCGCGCCAGACGCGCCGTGCCGGTCCAGGAGACGATGCCGATGGCCACGGCAATGGTGGTCAGCGAGGGGTTGAACAGCATGACCACCACCATTGCCAGCAGCAGTGGCGGCAGCACCTGGAAGAACTCGGTGATGCGCATCAGCAGTTCTTCCACCCAGCCGCGGTAGTAGCCGGCCAGCGAGCCCACGAGCACGCCGATGACGATGGTGATGAGTGCGGCGGCCGCGCCCACCGCCAGCGTCGCGCGGCTGCCGTAGATCAGGCCGGCGAGCAGGTCGCGGCCCAGGGTGTCGGTGCCCAGGATGAAGCCTTCCTCGCCCGGCGGCGACAGCGGCGCCCACACGAGTTCGAAAGGATCCACGGGGTAGATCCAGGGGCCGAACAGGCTCGTGCCCACGATGAGGACGAGCAGCACGGCACCGACCACCGCCGCCTTGTTGCGCACGAACATGCGCGCGGCCTCGAGCACCGGGTGCTCGACCCGGACGACGACCTCGCCTTCCGGCTGCTGAGATTCGGGCATGACGGCGCTCATGAGCCGGCCCCCGCCGATTTGATGCGCGGATCGATCAGGCGGTAGGCCAGATCCGTGATCAGGTTGACCACGATGACGATCAGCGCGGAGAAGAACAGGATGCCGAGCAGGGTGTTGGAGTCGCGGCGTAGGATGGAATCGAAGGCCAGCGTGCCCAGGCCGGGCCAGCTGAACACCGTTTCCACGAGCACGGCCCCGGAGAACAGGGCGCTGAACTGCAGGCCCGCGAAGGTGACCACCGGCAGGACCGCGTTGCGCAGTGCGTGCTTGAACACCACCACGCTCTCGGCGAGCCCCTTGGCCCTTGCGGTGCGGACGTAGTCCGCGCCGAGCACGTCCAGCATGCTGGCGCGCGACAGCCGGCTGTAGAACGCGAGGTAGATGGTGGACAGGGTCAGCACGGGCAGCGCCAGGTGGTGCAGCACGTCCAGCGCGTGCGCGATGAAGGAGGCGTCGGTGTCCATCAGCGAACTGCTCATGCCCGAAACCGGGAACCAGGGCAGCACCGAGGCGAACAGGATGACCAGCATGATGCCCGTCCAGAACACCGGCAGGGCATAGCCGATGAGCGACAGCACCGTGACGAAGTGGCTCACCAGCCCGTTGGGTCGGCGCGCGGCCAGCACACCGAGCAGCGTGCCCACGAAGATCGACAGCAGCAGCGAACTGACCACCAGCAATACGGTGGCCCACAGGCGGCCGAGGATCAGATCCGTGACCGGCTGGTCGAAGTAGTAGGAGTAGCCGAGATCGCCCTGCGCGACGCGGCTGACATAGGTGAAGAGCTGAACGTGGAAGGGCTGGTCAAGACCGTACTCGGCACGGATCTGCGCGAGCATCTCCTCGGTGGCCCCGCCCATCTCGCCGGCGATCACGTCGGCCATGTCGCCGGGCGCGGCCTGCAGCAGCGTGAAGTTCAGCACCAGCACCGCCACGAGCAGGGCAAGACCGTAGCCCACGCGTTTGAGCAGCAACGTCAGGAACGACATCGTCGGCTCCCCAGTGTTCGTTGGCGCCCGGCTCCGCGGCCGAGGCCGTGCGGAGCCGGGGCAGGCCCGAGGGCCTTACTTGGGCTGTTCCTTCCAGTACAGCTCGTCCATCGGCGAGACCGTGCCCCAGATAGTGCGCGGGGGGTTGCCGAGGTTCTTGTGATACGCGGTGTGATAGGGCACCGTGTTCAGCCAGTACACCGGCAGCTCGTCGGCGAGGATGCGCTGGGCGGTGACATAGTAGGCGCGACGCTTGGTCTCGTTCAGCTCCTGGCCGGCGTCGTTGAGCAGCTTGTCCACCTCCGGGTTGCAGTACTGCTGCGTGTTCGACCAGATGACGCCCTTGACGATGTTGTTGCACAGGTAGGTCCGATGCACGCCGATGACCGGGTCGCCCCAGTTGAACGGCAGATCCATCGTCATGTCGAAGTCATAGTTCGAGATGCGCTTGGCCCAGGTGGGGAAGTCCGGCGAGGTGCGGACTTCCACCTCGATGCCCACCTTCTTGAGCTGCGGGCGCAGGTACTCGGCGATGCGCTGCTGGGTGTCGGGCACGGCCGGCAGGTAGTCCACCGTGAGCTTCATGCGCACGCCGTTGCCGTCGGGCTTGAAGCCGGCCTCGTCGAGCAGGGCGGCCGACTTCTTGAGGTCCAGGTCGTAGGTGGCGACTTCGTCCGTGTAGAACGGCGAACCCGGCACGATCGGCCCGGTGGACGCGCTGGAGGTGCCACGGTGCAGCGCCTTCGTGATGAAGTTGCGGTCGACCGCGTAGGCAATGGCCTGGCGCACCTTGACGTTGTCCAGCGGTGCCTTCTTGGTGTTGAAGGCCAGCCAGTTGTTGGCGCCGATGCCCTCGTAGCCGTCCGGCGTGACGACCAGGTG
>JAUIAI010000048.1 GCA_030425615.1 Gammaproteobacteria bacterium | reverse complement strand
GGATCAATCGGTCTGCGAAATCGTATACAATATAAAGATATCTTTATATTGTTGTATTTTAGCGGATTCCTGCAACTTGGGTAAGTGTCTTTGCGGAACTATCAGTTGCCAAACCGCGCTATTCTTCCCGGGAGAGGCTGAACCTGCCTGTCGGCTTCCATCATCCTGATCCACCACCCGCCCCACGTCGGCCTGGCGGGGCCGCAGCATGGACCCTGCAGGCGGCCCGTCGATCACCACCCCCGCCAACCCGCCCACCTGCCCGGGCTCGCCATCGCTCACGCGCCCGGATGCGTAGACCCGCGTCAGCACGCCGTCGCCAGAGGACGGATCGGCGGCCAGGGTGCCCGCCAGCCCGTCGGGCCGAGCGATCCCATGGTGCGCGCGTTTCGTTCCAGAATGGCCGCGACCTCCTCTTCGTCCACGGCTTCCAGACTTTCCCGGCGCAGCAGATGCAGGGTGGGCAGGGGCGCGCGGTGTATGCCATGCCGTGGGTCGTCGTCGTCCATGCCCGCGAACCGGAACCCGGGATGGAAGATCGCGGTCTGCACGGCATCGTCCAGACCGAGGGTCTCGAGCAGATCCTCGACCGGGTCGAGCAGATCGTTGAAGGACTCGAAATCCTCTGCCGCGCGCGGCAACACGAGCAGCACGGTTTCGACGCGTGACGGATCAGCCGCCACCAACGCGCGTGCCTCGTCGGCGACCGCCTCCAGCCATTGGGCCGGAGTCTCGTCGGTGCAGACACGGACGCGAAGTCTGTCGGCCGCAAAGGCCGGACCGGCGAACGGGCACAGGCCGAGACCGATCACCACGCGGCGCACCCAGTCAAGGGTCGCCTCCTGCGCTTCGAGCGCCGTCAATGCACCACCATCCCGACACGACGCAACGCTCGCGGGCTCGCCGACGGCTCTCCGATGAGGCGCCCCTGGAAGACGTCGCAGCCGCCCTCGCGAAAGACCGCGAGTTGCTCCGACGTCTCGATGGACTTGGCCTGGACTTCGAGCCCGAGACTGTGCGCCACTCCGACGACGGCATCGACCACGGCCCGGCCGACTCCCGCACCGAGGCGGTCCAGAACGTCGTGCGAGTGGAGCTTGATGGCGTCGACCGGCAATTCACGCAAGGCCAGCAGATCGAGATGGCGCGCGCCGAAGCCGTCGAAGGCGATGCCGAAGCCTGCCGAACGCAGACGGCCGATCGTGGTCAGGGCCCGCTGGTCGGGATCGCCGAACACCGGCCCCGGCAGTTCCAGGACGACGGCCCCCGAGGCGAGGCCGGCACGCTCGAACAACGCGCACGCGTGTTCGGCGAAATCCGGCGCCCGGAATTCCGCCTCGCCCACGTTCACGGCCAGCGTCACGTCGCGCCCGAGTTGCGAGCGCCATTGACGGTGTCGCTCGCACACGGACTCGAGAACCCATCGTCCGAGCGGCTGCATGAGGCCGGCACGCTCCGCCACGGGAATGAACTCTCCCGGGAACAGGAGCCCGCCGGCGTCCCGGCGGTGCCAGCGCAGCAGGGCCTCGACGCCCACCAGTGCGTTCCCCCGCCCGAGCATGGGCTGGTACTGCAACACGAAGGAGCGTCCCTCGATGGCTTCCCGCAGCGCGGCGATCAGCCTGTCGCGCTCGACCGCCGCCCGCTGCAACGCAGGGTCACCGAACACCACGGACTCACCCGCTTCGAGCGCGCGGCATCGCTGCGACTCCGCCCGCTCGAGGGCCTCCGGCCATGCATCCGACTGACCCAGCATCACCACGGCTGCCGCCAGGGGAGCGGCCCCGCCGAGGTGCTCGCCGAGCCAGCGCGCCACCTTGGCGGCGATATCGCCGGCATTGACGGCCGCGCCGTCGAGATCTGATCCGAGATCCGTGATCAACAGCACCGTGGGACCGTCGACGGGTGCGACGATGAGGTCACTGCGTCGCAGCAGGCGCGACAGGCGCTTTACGAGCCCCGCGCCCCGGTCGTCGCCGACCTCGTTCCAGGGAATCGGGCCGAGGGTGACGAAGGCGCTGTAGCGCCCGTGGCGCCGGTCGAGCGCATGTTGCCGGGACAGCCGGTGGAACAGCGCGTGCAGGGCGGTCGGCCCGCGCGACGTACGCCCGCCGGATCCGGCGGACTCGGCCAGGGCGTCACGCGGTGCCGGGCCGGCCGAACCCAGCGGCTCCGGACTGGACAGGATCCAGCCCTCGCCGTCGCCGACGCGGCGCATGGCAAGCGGCACGTCGCGATAGACGGCATCCGCACGACGCAGACGCGCACGGGTCTGCAGCGCGCGGCCTTCGGCGATGGCGGCCGTGATCTCGTCTCGCAGACGCTGGCGGTCGTGGACGTGAACGACGAACCAGGGATCGGCGACTTTCGTGGGGTCCGTGCCGGTGATCGCGGTCCAGCACTCGCCGGGCCCGGAGACCCGACCGTCGTCGGAGAGCCTCAGCAGGGGCCAGTCGTCCGTCTGCGGCGCAGCCGCCGCACCCCCGGGTGTCTCAGTGGTCTTGGTCATGCGCCCCCGCCCTGGAGCCGGTGCGGCCGATGCCGCTGGAATCCGGCTGCCTGTCTGGCCGACCGTCTGGCCGATAGCCGTGCACTATACCCCACTCGGGTTACCGCACAGAATCCGAAACCTCCTACGGAAACAACCGCTTACACCGTCGTTGCCGCAATGCGGAGCCCCGCTCCGCGACGTGGACTCGACGCGGTCGCCGGGCCCGGATAGGCACAATTGCCGGAGCAGGCGGCCGGCAACCGCGCCGGACGCCCCGACCAAGGGAGACCACATGACCGATTCGCCCCTGCCTGCCCTCGACGAGGACACGGTGCGCGCCGCCCTGACCGGAGAGCTTGCCCACTGGCAACTGCGAAACGGCATGCTCGAGCGCCGCTACGAGACCGGCGGCTGGCGCGCGTCGATGATGGTGGCCAATGCGATCGGCCATCTCGCCGAACTCGCCTGGCACCATCCGGACCTGGTGGTCACCTTTCCCGCCGTGACCGTCCGCCTCGTCACGCACGACGTCGACGGGATCTCGCACCGTGATCTGTCGCTGGCCCGCCGCATCGAGGCGCTCGTGCGCTGGCGCCCGACGGACGCGGACGAAGGGCTCACCGGACTGCCCGACGACCCTGCGATGGTCTACCTCCGTCCGGATCGGCCGAAGTGAACTCAGCGGTCCCGACGCTCCACCACCACGCCCACGCGGCGTGCGCCGGCCACGACACCGGTCTTGGCGATCTTGATGCGCACGGCGGGTGACCGGTACCGTTCGGTGAGACAGTCGCAGAGATGATCGGCCAGACGTTCGAGCAACCGGAACCGCTGGGTGTGCAACTCGTGCTGCACGAGGGACACGACCTTGGCGTAATCGATGGTGTCACCGATGGCGTCGCTGGCCAGCGCGCGCTCGTCGGGCAAGGCCATCTCGATGTCCAGCACCACGACCTGTGCGTTGCGACGCTCCTCATCGGGCACGCCGATCACGGTTTCGACCTCGAGCTGTTCGATGAAGATGCTGGCCATGACCTCTCCGGACGCCTGTGTCGGCACCATGCCACGCGGCCGCGCCGTGGACGCGGGCCCGGCGAAGGCCGGTCCGACAGGCGCCGTATCATACCCACGAGGCCGCTTTAGCCTGCCTCCGGAACGCAGCAGCAAATGGCCCGCCAACACGAACGCAGACCCATCGGCTTCGCCAAAGGCCGGCAGATCCTTCCCGAAGACGCCCGGCACGTCGAGGCGTTGCTCGCAGACATGCCACGGCGGCGCGACCTGCTCGTCGAGGCGTTGCATCGGCTACAGGACCACGACGGCCACCTGGGCACGGGGCGCCTCGCCGCGCTCGCGGCCTGGTTCGGCCTGGCCCAGGCCGAGGTCTTCGAGGTCGCCACGTTCTACCACCACTTCGACGTCATCGCGGCCGGCCAGGCGCCGCCGCCCCCGCTCACCGTGCGCGTGTGTGAGTCGCTGAGCTGCGAGATGGCCGGCGCCCGTCCCCTGCTCGAGGCGCTGCCGGCGGTGCTCGGTCGCGAGGTGCGGGTACAGCCCGTACCCTGCGTCGGGCGTTGCGAGCAGGCACCGGTGGCGGTCGTCGGGCGCCATCCGGTGACACAGGCGACGAGCGAGCGGGTCGTACGCGCGGTGGCCGACGGGCGGGTCGAATGCGTGCCGCCCGATCGCGCCGGCGATCCGGCGTCGGCCGCGGCTCATTCGAACCCGGCGTGGGCGGTGCTCGCGGAACTCGTCCGCACGGACGCGGACCGTTCCGCCGTGGCCGACAGGCTCGAAGCCTCGGGGCTGCGCGGCATGGGGGGTGCGGGCTTCCCGGCGGGCCGCAAATGGCGCATCGTGGCGGCTCAGCCGGCGCCGCGCCTGCTGGTGGTCAACGCCGACGAGGGCGAGCCCGGGACGTTCAAGGACCGGGTGCTGCTGGAGACCGACCCCGAGCCGTTCCTCGCCGGTATGCTGATCGCGGCCTGGGCCACCGAATGCTCCGCCTGCTACATCTATCTGCGCGACGAGTACCCGGGCATCCGCGCCTGGCTGACGACCGCGCTGGACAGGCTGAGGTCCGATCCGCCGTTCGACACCTCCCGCTGGCCGATGCCCGAACTCCATCTGCGCCGTGGGGCGGGTGCCTACATCTGCGGCGAGGAGAGCGGCCTGATCGAATCGCTCGAAGGCCGTCGCGGCATGCCCCGACTGCGCCCGCCCTACATCGCCGAGACGGGTTTGTTCGGCCGGCCCACGCTCGCGCACAACGTCGAGACGCTGCACTGGGTCCCCACGATCCTGCGCGAAGGCGAGGCCGCGTTCGCCGCTCACGGTCGGCGGGGCCGCAAAGGGCTGAGACGGTTC
The DNA here is from genome assembly GCA_030425615.1 of Gammaproteobacteria bacterium. Classification (GTDB taxonomy): domain Bacteria; phylum Pseudomonadota; class Gammaproteobacteria; order Burkholderiales; family Burkholderiaceae_E; genus JAUIAI01. Next base: position 4,559 of record JAUIAI010000048.1, on the reverse strand, counting down.
TCGGTCTCGGGCCGGGTGGCGGAACCCGGCGTGAAACTGGCGCCTGCCGGCATCAGCCTTCGCGAACTCGTCGACGAGTACTGCGCCGGCATGGCGGCGGGACACACGCTGTACGGCTACCTGCCCGGTGGCGCCTCGGGCGGCATCCTGCCCGCAGCGCTCGCCGACGAGCCGCTCGACTTCGACACCCTGCAGGCCCATGGCTGCTTCATCGGATCGGCCGCGGTCATCGTGCTCTCCGACCAGGACCGTGCACGGGATGCGGCGCTGAACCTGATGCGGTTTTTCCGCCACGAGAGCTGCGGCCAGTGCACCCCGTGCCGGGTGGGCACCGCCAAGGCGGCACAAATGATGGCGCGCGACACCTGGCCGCTGGCTTCCCTGACGGAGCTCGCGCCCGTGATGTCCGATGCCTCGATCTGCGGTCTGGGCCAGGCGGCGCCGAATCCCTTCCTTTCCGTGCTGAGACATTTCGCGCACGAGGTGGCTGATGGCCGCTGACCCCGCAACCCTCGATGTCCTGTTCGAACTGGACGGGAAACCGGTCCGGGCTCTCGCCGGCGAGACCCTGATCGAGACGGCCGACCGGCTCGGTGTCGAGATTCCGAGGCTCTGTCACAAGCCGGGCTACCGCCCGGACGGCAACTGCCGCGCCTGTATGGTGGAAATCGAGGGCGAGCGGGTGCTGGCGCCGTCGTGCTGCCGGCGACCGACCGATGGCATGAAGGTGCGCACCGACAGTGAGCGCGCGCGTCGTGCCCAGCGGGGCGTACTCGAGTTGCTGCTCTCCGATATGCCCGCCACGGCCCAACCGCACGATTCCGAGCTCGCGCACTGGGCCCGCCGACTCGCGGAACGGACGGGACGCTCCCTCGAAGCCCGCTATGAGCCCCGGGACCAGCCCGCTGCCGACACCTCGCACCCGGCGATGGCCGTCAACCTGGACGCCTGTATCCAGTGCACACGCTGCGTTCGGGCCTGTCGTGAAGAGCAGGCCAACGACGTCATCGGCTACGCCTGGCGCGGCGACCACGCGGCGATCGTCTTCGACTGTGACGACCCCATGGGGCTGTCCACCTGTGTGGCGTGCGGCGAGTGCGTACAGGCATGCCCGACCGGCGCTCTCATGGCACGCGACCCGGCCACCGGCGGGATCGCCGACACGCGCGACGCGCGAACCGTCGACTCGCTCTGTCCGTTCTGCGGCGTCGGGTGTCAGCTGCGCTTTCACGTGCGCGACGATCGCATCGTTTCGGTCGAAGGGCGGGACGGACCGGCCAACGCGGGACGGCTATGCGTCAAGGGGCGCTTCGGTTTCGATTACGTCTCCCATCCGGACCGCCTCACGGTCCCGCTGATCCGCCGGGACGACGCCCCCAAGCAAGTCTTCGAGGGCAGGGTCCCGGCCGACTGGCGGGACGCCTTCCGGGAGGCCGGCTGGGACGAGGCTCTGGCGGCGGCAGGCGGCGGACTGCGCCGCATCCGGGACACGCACGGCGCACAGGCGCTGGCCGGCTTCGGCTCGGCCAAGGGCAGCAACGAGGAAGCCTATCTCTTCCAGAAACTCGTGCGCGCGGGCTTCGGAACGAACAACGTCGATCACTGCACGCGGCTCTGTCACGCCTCGTCTGTCGCCGCCCTGCTCGAGGGGCTGGGCTCGGGCGCCGTGTCGAATCCGGTACGCGACATCCGGCACGCTGAAGTAGCCATCGTCATCGGCGCGAATCCCGTCGGCAACCACCCGGTCGCGGCCACGTTCATCAAGAATGCCGCGCGGGCCGGAACCTGTCTCATCGTCGCGGACCCCCGCCGGACCGATCTGGCACGTCACGCCGAACACGCGCTGATCTTCCGACCGGGCACCGACGTCGCGCTTCTGAACGCGCTGCTGAACGTGATCGTCACCGAGGACCTCATCGACCATGCCTTCGTCGGTGAGAGGACCCGGGCGCTCGAGGCGGTCTGCGAGGCCGTTCGCGAGACCACGCCGGAGGCGATGGCGCCGATCTGCGGCATCGACGCAGACGTGTTGCGAACCGTCGCGCGCCGCTACGCCCGCAGCCGCGCGTCGATGATCTTCTGGGGGATGGGGGTCTCGCAGCACACACACGGCACCGACAACGTACGCTGCCTGATCGCGCTGGCGATGCTCACCGGCCAGATCGGCCGCCCGGGCACCGGACTGCACCCGCTGCGCGGCCAGAACAACGTGCAGGGGGCGTCCGATGCCGGCCTGATCCCGATGGTGCTGCCCGATTACCGCCCCGTCGGCGACGCGGGCCCGCGGGCGGTCTTCGAACAGGCCTGGGGTACGCCCATCGACGCGCAGCCCGGACTGACGGTCACCGAGATCCTCACCGCAGCGGCCCGCGGCAGCATTCGCGGCATGCTGATCATGGGCGAGAACCCGGCCATGTCCGACCCGGATCTCGCCCATGCCCGACAGGCGCTCGCCGCGCTGGATCATCTGGTCGTCCAGGACATCTTCCCCACGGAGACCGCTGCGCTGGCGGACGTGATCCTGCCGGCGTCGGCGTTCGCCGAGAAGACAGGCTCGTTCACCAACACCGACCGCATGGTCCAGCTCGGCCGGCAGGCCCTGACGCCGCCGGGACAGGCGCGCCAGGATCTCTGGATCCTGAACGCGCTCGCGGGTGAGCTCGGGCTGGACTGGCACTACGAAGACCCGGGCATCGTCTTCGAGGAGATGCGTGCCCTGATGCCTTCCATCGCCGGCATCAGCTGGGCACGCCTGAACGAGGCGGGCAGCGTCACCTACCCGTGCGAGAGCGCCGACGACCCCGGACAGCCGATCGTCTTCCACGAGCGATTCCCGACGGGCGACGGCCGCGCGCGACTGGTGCCGGCGCGATTCGCACCGGCTGACGAGCTGCCCGACGACGATTACCCGGTCGTCCTGATCACCGGCCGTCAGCTCGAGCACTGGCACACGGGAGCGATGACGCGCCGGGCCCGCGTGCTCGATGCCACCGAGCCGGAGGCGACGGCCGCGCTGCATCCCGCGGACCTCGAACGCTTCGGCGTCGCTCCGGGAGACTGGCTGCGACTGAGCAGCCGCCGTGGCAGCATCCGGCTCAAGGCCCGCAGCGACCCGGGCATGACGCAGGGCAGCGTGTTCGTGCCGTTCGCCTATGCCGAGGCCGCCGCGAATCTGCTCACCAATCCGGCGATCGACCCGTTCGGCAAGATTCCGGAGTTCAAGTTCTGCGCGGTTCGCGTTCAGGCCGACCCCGCGGGCCAGTGAACCGTCGATGCGCGCACGGCGTCTTACCGGAGCCGCGCGAAACGATCAACCAACGAGGAGAGACGATCGATGAGAGGCGTGGTATTCCTGGGCGAGCGGCAGCTCGAGTTGCGACAGTTCGCCGACCCCACCCCGGGCCCGGGCGAGGTGGTGCTGCAGATCAAGGCCTCGGGCATGTGCGGCAGCGATCTCAAGTTCTATCGCCCGAGCCGGGCCGAGTCGACGCAGGCCCTGGGCCTGGGCGGTGACGGTGAGCCGAACATCGCCGGCCACGAGCCCTGCGGGGTGGTGGTGGCGCGCGGCCCAGGCGTCACTGCGGAACAGGCGCCCGACGGCGCACGCGTCATGGTTCACCACTACAAGGGATGCGGCCACTGCGAGCACTGCAGAGTGGGCTGGCAGCAGCTCTGCGGCACGGGGGGCATCGTCGTCTACGGAGCCACCGGCGACGGTGCGCACGCCGACTACATGAAGGTGCCGGTTTCCACGCTGGTGCCCTTGCCCGAAGATCTCTCGTTCGAAACCGGCGCGGCGATCTCCTGCGGCACCGGCACCGCCTACGGCGCGCTCAAGCGTGTCAATCTGACGGGCTCGGACACGATCGCCGTGTTCGGCCAGGGGCCGGTGGGTCTGAGCGCGACCCAGTTCGGGGAAGCCATGGGCGCGCGCGTCATCGCCATCGACACCTCGCCGGAACGGCTCGAACTTGCCAAGGGGCTAGGCGCCGACGCCTGCATCAACGCCGCCACGGACGATCCGGTCGCCGCGATTCGCGACCTCACCCACGGCCGCGGAGCCGACATCGGTCTGGAATGCTCGGGTACCGAAGCAGGCCGCCTGGCCTCGATCCGTTCGGCGCGGACCTGGGGTGTGGTGGGGTTCGTCGGAGAGGGGGGCAGCGTGACGATCGACGTCTCCAAGGAACTCATCCGAAAGCAGCTCACGCTGATCGCATCCTGGACCTTCAGCTCGTTCGGGCAGGCGGAGTGCGCGCGCTATGTCTCGGAGCGCGGTATCGATGTCGACCATCTTTTCACCGACCGCTACGACTCGCTCGATCAGGCTCGCGCGGCCTACGAGAAATTCGACCTGCAGACGACCGGAAAAGGCGTGTTCCTGCTCTGAGAGGCCGGTGCCTGCGCCCCGGGGGCGGCAGGCGCCGGGGTGCGCCGCCGATGCACGACCGACGGCAGCCGGGCCGCCTCAGCCGTGGGTCAGCGGCAACAGCACCAGCACCGCGAGCAGCGCGACGGCTGCCAGCAACGGGGTGAAGCGGACCACGAGGGGTCCTATG
>JAUIAI010000047.1 GCA_030425615.1 Gammaproteobacteria bacterium | reverse complement strand
ACCATCGGCTCCCTGGCGGAGCGCACGGGGATGTCCAAGAGCGGTCTGTTCGCCCACTTCGGCTCGCGCGAGGAACTGCAGCTCGCGGTGCTCGCCGCGTACGAGGAGCGTTTCGCCGCGGCCGTGCTGCTTCCGGCGCTCGCCAGCCAGCGTGGTCTGAGCCGTCTGCGGCGCATCTTCGAGCTCTGGATAGAGCGCACCGTCGACACCTCGGACGCCGGGTGCATCCTGATGTCCGCGGCCTCCGAGTACGACGACCGGCCCGGCGTGCTCCGTGACGCGCTGGTCGAGATGGTCCTGCGCTGGCAGGAGGAACTGGCCCGGGCGATCCGTCAGGCGATCGAGACCGAAGAACTCGCCGGTGACCTGGACATTGCCGCCTTCATCTTCGACCTCTACGGCATCATGCTCGCGTTGCACCACGATGCGCGTCTGTTGCACTCCGAGAACAGTACCGCGCGGGCTCGCGCGGCCTTCGAGCGTCTGCTCGCCTTTTCCCGCCCCGGGGGTCCGGGGCTCGCGCCGGCGGGCGGCCTGTCGCCCGACGGCGCGCCGCTTCCGCGTTCCTGAACAACAGATCTTCCTTCGGAGTCCAAGAATGGCCCACTACAACCCGCCGATCCGTGACATGCAGTTCGTGTTGCACGAGGTGCTCGACGTCGATACCGCGCTGGGTGAGATGCCCGCTCACGGCGAGGTCAATCGTGAGCTCATCGACCAGGTGCTCGAAGAGGCCGGCAAGTTCTGCAGCGAGGTCGTGTTCCCGCTGAATCGTCCCGCCGACGAACAGGGATGTCGTCATGAGGGTGATGGTGTGGTTCGTGCGCCGGACGGCTTCGCCGATGCCTATCGCCAGTACTGCGAGGCCGGCTGGCCGACACTGACCTGCGATCCCGACTTCGGGGGGCAGGGGCTGCCGCACGTGATCGGCATGGCGATGCAGGAGATGCTGAACTCGGCGAGCCAGGCGTGGACGATGTACCCCGGGCTGTCGCACGGTGCCTACGAGTGTCTGCGCGCGCATGGCACGGACGAGCTGCGCCAGCTCTATCTGCCGAAACTGGTCAGTGGCCAGTGGACGGGAACGATGTGTCTGACCGAGCCTCACTGCGGGACCGACCTCGGTCTGCTGAGGACCCGCGCCGAGCCGCAGGACGACGGTTCCTATCTCGTCACGGGCAACAAGATCTTCATCTCGGCCGGCGAACACGACATGGCCGAGAACATCGTGCACCTGGTTCTCGCCCGTCTGCCCGACGCGCCTTCGGGAACCCGCGGCATCTCGCTGTTCGTCGTGCCCAAGTTCCTGCCCGACGCGAACGGGAATCCCGGCCAGCGCAACGGCGTGGTCTGCGCGCGCATCGAAGAGAAGATGGGCATCCATGCCAACGCGACCTGCGTGATGAACTATGACGGCGCAACGGGCTGGCTGGTGGGCGAGGCCAACCGGGGCCTGAACGCGATGTTCGTGATGATGAATGCCGCCCGGATCGGCGTGGGGCTGCAATCGCTCGGGCTCATGGAGGTGGCTTACCAGAACGCCGCGGCGTATGCACGCGAACGGCTTCAGATGCGCTCCCTGAGCGGGCCGAAGGCGCCGGACAAGCCGGCAGACCCGATCATCGTGCACCCCGACGTGCGTCGGATGCTGCTCACCCAGCGCGCCTGGATCGAGGGTTCACGGGCCTTCGCCTCCTGGCTGGCCCTGCAGGCCGACATCGCCGACAGCCACGAGGACGAGTCGGTCCGCGAACAGGCCGAGGAGATGCTCGCGCTGCTGACACCGGTGGTCAAGGCCTTCCTTACCGACAATGGGTTCGCCGCGACGAGCATGGCCATGCAGGTCTACGGCGGTCACGGGTTCATCCGCGAGTGGGGCGCGGAACAGTACGTGCGCGACGCCCGCATCAACATGATCTACGAAGGCACGAACGGCATCCAGGCGCTGGATCTGCTCGGACGCAAGGTCATGCAGGACGGCGGTGCGAAGCTGCGCAAGTTCGGTGCCCTGGTGCGCGAACTCGTCGAAACCGAGGGCACCAGGGACGAAATGGCCGAGTTCATCGACCCGCTCGCGGACCTCGCCGGCAAAGTCGAGAAGTTCTCGATGGAGATCGGCATGAAGGCCATGCAGAACCCGGACGAGGTCGGCGCCGCCTCGGTGGACTACCTGCGCGTGATCGGTCACCTGGTGCTGGGCTACTTCTGGGCCCGCATGGCCCGGGTTGCCCTGGACAAGAAGGACAGCGGCGACCGCTTCTACGAGGCCAAGCTGGCGGTGGCCCGCTTCTACTTCGCCCGACTGATGCCGGAGACCGCCGCGTTGATGCGCTCGGCCCGGTCGGGTGCCGACAATCTGATGGCGATGGACGCGGAGCTGTTCTGATCAGCGAGCGGACCCGACCCAATCCATGCATGGAAGATCCAAATGAAACGATTCAATGTCCGGCGCGCTGCGGTACTGGGTGCCGGTGTGATGGGCGCGCAGATTGCAGCGCACCTCGTCAACGCCGGCGTGCCGGTCCTTCTCTACGACCTGCCTGCCAAGGACGGTGACAAGAACGGCATCGTCGGTCGTGCGATCGACGGCCTCCGCAAACTCAGCCCGGCCCCCCTGGGGGTGCCGTCACTCGCCGATGCGATCGAGCCTGCGAACTACGCGGACGATCTCGAGCGACTCGGCGGCTGCGACCTGATCATCGAGGCGATCGCCGAGCGGCTGGACTGGAAGCACGACCTGTATGCCCGCATTACGCCGTACGTGGGCGAGGATGCCATTCTGGCGAGCAACACCTCCGGACTGTCCATCACCGCGCTCTCGGAAGGGTTCGACGCGGGCCTGCAGCGCCGCTTCTGCGGAGTCCACTTCTTCAATCCGCCGCGATACATGCACCTGGTCGAGCTGATCCCGACCGTGCACACGGATCCGCAGGTCCTCGATACGCTGGAGACGTTCCTCACCCGCGTGCTCGGCAAGGGCGTCGTGCGCGCCAAGGACACCCCCAACTTCATCGCGAACCGGGTGGGCATCTACGGCATGCTCGCCACGATCGCGGAGGCCGAGGCGCACGGACTGTCCTACGATGTCGTCGACGATCTCACCGGCGCGCGACTCGGTCGTGCCAAGTCCGGAACCTTCCGCACGGCGGACGTCGTCGGCCTCGACACGATGGGGCACGTGATCCGTACGATGCAGGACAGCCTGCCGGACGACCCGTTCGCGCCGTTGTACGCCACTCCGAAGGTCCTGACTGCGCTCATCGAGAAGGGCGCGCTCGGTCAGAAGAGCGGCGCGGGGTTCTATCGCAAGGAAGGGCGGAACATCCTACGCCTCGACCCCGCCAAGGGGGAGTACGTCCCGGCGGGCGCGAAGGCGGACGAGACGGTGGCGCGAATCCTCAAGAAGAAGGACTGGGGCGAGCGGCTGAAGTTGCTGCGCGAGTCTTCGAACCCCCAGGCGCAGTTCCTGTGGGCAGTCATGCGCGACGGCATGCAGTACGCGGCGGTCAAGCTCGAGGAGATCGCCGACAATGCCCGGGACCTGGACCTCGCCCTGCGCTTCGGCTTCGGCTGGTCGGAAGGACCGTTCGAGATCTGGCAACAGGCCGGCTGGGACAACGTCGCCGGGTGGATCCGGGACGACATCGCTGCGGGCAAGGCGTTGGTCGACGTGCCGCTGCCCGACTGGGTCTTCGAAGGGCCGGTGGCGCAACGCGGTGGCGTGCATCAGTCGGAAGGGTCCTTCTCGCCGTCATCCGGCGAGTTCGTCAGACCGTCCGATCTTCCGGTCTATGCGCGTCAGGTCTCGCGCGCCCCGGTGTTCAACCAATCCGGGGGCGAATCGGGTCGCACGCTGTTCGAAGACGACGACATCCGCCTGTTCACGCTCGAGCGCGCGGATCTGGGTCGGGTGCTCATCGCCTCCATTCGTTCGAAAATGCACGCGATCGGGCCGGGGGTCACGGCGGGCCTGCTCAAGGCCGTGGCGATGGCCGAGGCCGAGTACGAGGGTCTCGTGATCTGGTCACCGGACGAGCCCTTCTCGGTCGGCGCGGATCTGCAGGCGATGCTGCCCGTGTTCATGAAGGGGGGCGCGGCGGCGATCGGTCCCGAGGAGAAGAAGCTGCAGGACGCGATGATGGCACTGCGCTACGCCCAGATCCCGGTGGTCGCGGCCGTGTCGGGGATGGCGCTCGGTGGCGGTTGCGAACTGGCGCTGCATTGCGCGCGCCGGGTCGTGAACATCGAGAGCTACATTGGACTGGTCGAGGTCGGGGTCGGTCTGATTCCGGGGGCGGGTGGTCTCACCTACGGCGCCCGGCGGGCGTCCGAGTCGCGGGAGAGCGCACCCGACGTTGCACCGCTCGCGTTCCTGCGACGCTATTTCATGGCCGCGGCCACGGCTCAGGTGTCGCGCTCGGCGCACGAGGCCATGGCCATGGGCTATCTGCTCGACTCGGACAGGATCGTGTTCAACCGGCACGAGTTGCTGTACCGGGCGGTGCGCGAGGCCCGCGGCATGGCCGACGCCGGCTATCGGGCGCCGCTCCCGGCCCGTATCGCGGTCGCCGGCCGTGATACCCGCGCCACGATCCAGGCGCAGCTCGTGAACATGCGTGACGGGGCGCAGATCAGCGATTACGACTACGAGATCGGCAGCCGGATCGCCCACGTCATGTGCGGCGGCGATCTCGATGCCGGTACCGAGGTCGACGAGGCCTGGTATCTCGCGCTCGAGCGTGAGGCCTTCGTGGCATTGCTGGGCAACCCGAAGACCCAGGAACGGATCATGGGAATGATGCAGACCGGCAAGCCGGTGCGCAACTGAGCGTCCGCGACGCCGAAAAGGAAACCATCATGAGCAAGACATTGCGCGACGCCTATATCGTCGCCGCCGTGCGCACCCCGATCGGCAAGGCGCCGCGGGGAGTGTTCCGTAACACCCGCCCCGACGACCTGCTGGTGCACGCGCTTCGCGCGGCGCTCGCGCAGACGCCTGATCTCGACCCGGCCGCAATCGAGGACGCGATCGTCGGCTGTGCGATCCCGGAGGCCCAGCAGGGGTTGAACGTGGCCCGCATGGGGGTGTTGCTGGCCGGTCTTCCGGACACGGTCGGCGGCGTCACCGTCAACCGCTTCTGCGCATCGGGCCTGACCGCGCTGGCGATGGCGGCCGACCGCATCCGCGTCGGCGAGGCAGAGGTCCTGATCGCCGCGGGTACCGAGTCGATGAGCATGGTGCCGATGATGGGCAACACACCGTCGTTCAATCCGGCCGTGTTCGCAGATGGCGAGGACATCGGCATCGCCTACGGCATGGGGCTGACGGCAGAGAAGGTCGCGCAGCAATGGAAGGTCGACCGCGAGAGCCAGGATGCGTTCGCGCTGGAGTCGCACCGTCGCGCGCTCGCCGCGCAGCAGGCGGGCGAGTTCGACGACGAGATCGTGCCCGTGACGGTCACGGAACGCACGCCGGATCTGGCCAGCGGCGAGGTCGTCGTGCGCGAACACGAAGTGCGGGCCGACGAGGGGCCGCGTGCCGATACCACGGCCGAACGGCTTGCCAGGCTGCGGCCCGCCTTTGCCGCGCCGAAGTCGCCCCAGGGCAAGGTTACGGGCATGGGCTCCGTGACCGCCGGCAACAGTTCCCAGACCTCGGACGGCGCCGGGGCGTTGATCGTCGCTTCCGAGGATGCCGTCAAGCGTTTCGGACTGACGCCGCTTGCCCGGTTCGTATCGTTCTCGGTCCGGGGCGTGCCGCCCGCGATCATGGGGATCGGACCCAAGGAGGCGATCCCGGCCGCGCTGAAGAGCGCCGGGTTGAAGCGTGACGACATCGACTGGATCGAACTCAACGAAGCCTTCGCGGCCCAGTCCCTGGCGGTGATGCGCGACCTCGAACTCGATGCGCAGAAGGTGAACCCTCTGGGCGGTGCCATCGCACTGGGCCATCCGCTGGGTGCGACCGGCGCGATCCGCGCGGCCACGGTGGTGCACGGATTGCGGCGCCGGCAGCAACGCTACGGCATGGTCACCATGTGCGTCGGTACCGGCATGGGGGCCGCGGGCATCATCGAGCGCGTCTGAACGGCACCACCGGGGACTCTCAGCCGCAGAGACGTGCCCGCGCCTGCTGGTACTCGGCGGCGAGACGATCGACCAGTTCGGCTGCCGGCAGTACGTCGTCTATGACGCCGATGCCCTGGCCGCATCCCCAGATGTCGCGCCAGGCCTTCTTGGCCTCGTTCTCGCCGCTGCCGAAGTTCATCTTGCTGGGATCGCTCTGCGGCAGAGCGTCGGGGTCGAGCCCCGCGTTGACGATGGAACCGCGAAGGTAGTTGCCGTGCACGCCGGTGAACAGGTTCGAGTAGACGATATCTCCCGCGCCGCTCGCCACGATCTCCTGCTTGTAGGCCTCCTTCGCGTTCGCTTCGCGAGTGGCGATGAACGCCGAGCCGATGTAGGCGAAATCCGCGCCCATGGCCTGGGCCGCCAGCACCGATGCGCCGCTGGCGATCGAGCCGGACAGCGCGATGGGACCGTCGAACCAGCGCCGGGTCTCCTGCACCAGCGCGAACGGCGACTGCGTGCCGGCATGACCGCCCGCGCCGGCGGCCACCAGGATCAGGCCGTCCGCGCCCTTTTCGATCGCCTTGTGCGCGAAGCGCTGGTTGATGACATCGTGCATCACCAGGCCGCCATAGGAATGCACGGCCTGGTTCAGGTCCTCGCGGGCGCCGAGCGACGTGATCACCAGCGGCACCTGGTACTTCACGCAGAGCTCCAGATCGTGCTCGAGACGCTGATTGGACTTGTGCACGATCTGGTTGACCGCGAACGGCGCGGAGGGACGATCCGGATGCTCGCGATCCCAGGCCGCGAGCGTCTCCGTGATCTCTGCAAGCCACTCGTCCAGCAACTCGGCGGGGCGTGCGTTCAGCGCCGGAAAGGAGCCGACGACCCCGCTCGTGCATTGTGCGATGACCAGAGCGGGGTTGGAGACGATGAAGAGCGGCGAGCCGATGACCGGCAGCCGCAGGCGCGATTTGAGCGTTTTGATGTCCACGATGGCGGGGTCCGAAAGGGGGGCGGCAGACCGCCCGTCGGCCTGCCCGGCAGACCTGGCTGCCGACGAAGGCGAGGATAGCAGGCACCCGGACGGGACCGCGCCGTCCGTGCCGCTCAGCCCGCGGCCTCGACCCTGTTGCGGCCGCCCTGCTTGGCCGCGTAGAGCGCCTTGTCGGCGCGCTCGAAGAATTGCTCGGCGGTTTCGTTGCCGCGAAACTGGGCCACGCCGATCGACACGGTGATGTTGGTCAGTACCTTGTCCGACTTGGCGCGCCGGATCCTCGAGCGCGACACCGTGTCGCGGATCCGCTGGGCGACCGCGGTTCCGCCGACGAGATCGGTCTGTGGCAGGATCAGCGCGAACTCCTCGCCGCCGTAGCGCGCCACGCAGTCCTTGCGCATGACGCCGTCGTCCAGTATCCGGGCGACCCCGCGGATCACCTTGTCGCCGAACAGGTGGCCGTGTTCATCGTTGATCTTCTTGAAGTGGTCGATGTCCACCACGAGCAGGGTCAGCGCGCCCGCCTGCTCACCGGTGCCCGCTTCGATCACCGCGCGCTCCAGCGCCTGGTCGAAGGTGCGTCGGTTCGGCAGGCCGGTCAGCGGATCGAGTTGCGCCTCCTCGCGGGCCTTGACCAGTTCGTCGGCGAGTCGCTCGACTTCGTCACGGCTGGCGCGCAGCTTGTCGTTCAGCCCGTGCATCGTCTGGCTGATCGTCGCCAGGTCCTCGCGAAACGTCGAAATCCGCTGCTGCAGCGCCTGCGGCTCGATACCCTTGCCGAGTTCGTCCGAGAATACCTCCAGACGCTGGTCGAAGTCGCCCGTGGTCGTGGCCGTGGCGTCGACCGATTCGCTGATGTTGTCCAGAACGCCGAGCAGGTTGGCACGTCCCTGCAGAACGGCCTGTTCGTATTCACCGACGACGTGCTTGCGGTAGATGTCGAAGGTGATCTCGGCGTTCAGGCGCGGACTGCCCTGCAAGAGGTTGTCCACCTCGGAGCGCAGCGCGTGATTCTCACCGCGCACATACTCATACCAGACCGAGTACGAAATGGGCGCGAAACCGCGCCCGTGACGCGAGATCATCGGCAGCGCCAGCCGGAGCAACTCCGCGCTTCGGTCGGTCGCGGGATCGTCCGACCCATAGGCGATCTCGCGCCGTCGGTCGGCGTTCGACAACCGTTGCTTGTCGGAATTGGTGGTGTCGCTCATGGTGAGGGGGGCTGGCGATCCGCTGGCTTTGAAGAGGGGGGCACGACGTGGCCGTGCATGCAGAAAGTTTCGGTCCGTTTTTGCCCCTGCGGTCGTTCGAATAGCAGCCCTGTTCCGGCCGATGCGGGGTGATACCAGGGGATGACCGGCGGGATGCGCCCCGAATAAGGTAGAAGTACGAGCGGTTCCGGCCTTTTCGTCTCCCCGCAGGGCTCGTGGGTCTCGTTGCGCGGCCGGCTAAACTGGACGGCTTTCCGACATTCCCATCCTGGAGCTGCATGCGCGAGCACGCCGCACGATCGATACCAGCCGGAGCGGGCGAGCGCGGCGACGCGCCGCGCCGGCGGCGCGACTGGCGGGCCCTGGGCCGCCTGCTTCCGCACCTCGTGCGCTACAAGTGGCGCATCGCCATCGCCCTGGCCTGCATGGCCGCCGCCAAGGCCGCGACGGTCGGTGTGCCCATCCTGCTGAAGTCGATCGTCGACGGACTGGACGCGTCACGGCTCGGCGCCGGCGAGGTGCTGGTGGTTCCGGTGGCGCTGGTTCTTCTCTACGGCGGGCTTCGCTTCGCCGGCACGCTTCTCACGGAATTGCGCGAAATCATCTTCGCACCGGTGACCGCGGCCGCGATGCGCAGCGCCGCACTGGAGGTGTTCCGCCATCTCCACGGTCTGTCGCTGCGCTTTCATCTCGAAAGACAGACCGGCGGTCTGACGAGCGATATCGAGCGGGGTACGCGCGCGATATCGAGCCTCGTGTCCTATACGCTGTACAGCATTCTGCCGACTCTCATCGAGTTGACGCTGGTGATCGGCTACCTGGTGCTCAACTACGACATCCGGTTTGCCGCGGTCACGGGGGCCGCGGTGCTCGCGTATGCGGTGTTCACGATCAGCGTCACGGAGTGGCGCACCCGCTTCCGACGGGCCATGAACCGGCTCGACGCAGACGCGAACTCGCGCGCGGTGGATTCGCTCCTGAATTACGAGACGGTCAAGTACTTCGTCAACGAGGACTTCGAGGCCGGACGTTACGACGAGCGCCTGGCAAGTTACCAGCGTGCCCGCCTGCAGAGCCAGTTCTCGCTCGGCGCGCTGAACATCGGTCAGGCGCTGATCATCTCGTCCGCGGTCGCCGCGATGATCTGGCTGGCG
>JAUIAI010000046.1 GCA_030425615.1 Gammaproteobacteria bacterium | reverse complement strand
CTCGGCGACGCGATCGACTTTTTCGGCGACGCGGCGAACTACGGAATCTCGCTCGCGGTGATGGGCGGCGTGCTGAGCCTGCGCGCGCGCACCGCGATGCTCAAGGCCGCATTCATGGCCGCCTTCGGCGTCTTCGTCCTGTGGCAAGGTATCGCCAACCTCGAGGCCGGTGTCGTTCCCGAGGCCCGCACCATGGCCGGGATCGGCGTGCTCGCACTGTTCGCCAACCTCGTCGTGACCCGCATGCTCTACCGGTTCCGCCACGGGGATGCGAACATGCGCTCGGTCTGGCTCAGCACCCGCAACGACGCGCTCTCGAACCTGGCGATCCTGGCCGCGGCGCTCGGTGTCTTCGGATCCGGCAGCGGACTGCCGGACGTGGCCGTCGGCCTGATCATGGCAGGGCTGGCGCTGAGCTCGGCCTGGTCGGTCTGGCGGCATGCCAGACGCGAGCTCGTGCGGGGAGACTGAGCACACGACGCACGAGGCTCATGCCGGCGCCGCCCCCGCGCTCAGCCGCCGGCGGCGTGTCGCACGAGGCGTCGATAGAAGCGCACCATCTCCGCGAGGTTGTCCTCGCCGATCCGCTCGTTGGTGCCGTGAAAGCGGGCCAGATCGTCCGGCCCGGCGCGCACCGGCGAAAACCGGTAGACGGCGTCGCTGATGGCCAGAAAGTGTCTCGAATCGGTCGCGGCGATCATCAGTCCCGGCGCCACCAGTGCGTCGGCGAAGGTCTCGCGCACGGCCTTCTCGATGGCGAGGTAGCCGGCCGTGTCGGTGGCCGATCGCGGCGAGGGCTCGCTCGCATCGCCCGCCGCCCGGCTGACGCTGACCTCGACCCCCGTACCGGCCACGGTCTCGCGCACATGCGCCAGCACGCCCTGGATCGAGTCGCCGGGCAGGATCCGGAAGTTCACCCAGGCCGTCGCGGAACCGGGCAGGACGTTCTCGCGAACGCCGGCCCGCAGCATCGTCATCGCGGTCGTGGTGCGCAGCATCGCCTGCGTGCCCGCGGCCTGCGCGAGCCGTGACTGCACCAACGGGCCGAACAGCCAGAGGTTGGCCAGCGCCACGCGCATACTGCCGCCGATCGCGGGTAGCAGCGGCTGGAGCATCGCGCTGGCGATGTCCATCCGGGCGGGCATCGGCCGGGCCTCGAGCGCGGCCAGTGCCGCCGCCAGCCGGCCCACCGCCCCCTCGCCGGCCGGGGGCGGCATGGAGGAATGCCCGGGCGCGCCCCCGGCCTGCAGTTCGACCGTGAGATACCCCTTCTCGGCCACGCCGATGAGGGCCGCCGGCGGACCGACACCGGGGACGATGCCCTCGGTCACGAGCAGGCCTTCGTCCAGGACGAACGCCAGCCGCACCCCGCGCATGGCGAGGTGCTCGGCCATCGCCCGTGCGCCCTGTTCGCCGCCCACCTCCTCATCATGGCCGAACGCAAGATAGACGGTGCGCCGCGGCACGAAGCCGGCCGCGACCAGGCCCTCCACGGCCTCCATCTGGGCGATCAGGTTGCCCTTGTTGTCCCAGGTTCCGCGGCCCCAGATGTGGCCCCCGGCGCGCACGCCCTCGAACGGGGGGTGGGCCCAGGCGCCTTCCGTGCCGGGCGCCACGGGGACCACGTCCTGGTGCGCGAGCAGCAGCATCGGCGCCAGAGACTCGTCGGTTCCGGCCCAGCGCATGAGCAGGCTCGCACCGCCGATGCGCTCGACGGTCAGCTGTTCGTACACCTTCGGATAGGTCTCCCGCAGCCAGGCCTGCATCTCCAGGAAAGACCCCAGAGGGTCGGCTCGACCGCCGGGCCGGCCGAGTTCGCGGAAATCCAGGGCAACCGTCTCGAAGCGGACCGCGCGGGCGAGACGGCGTGCGGCGCCCTCTGCATCCACCGGCTCCTTCACCAGCGCCGGGCCGGGGACGCCGGGCGCCGCGACCCGCCAGGTGTTGAACGCGACGACGCCCGCGAGCGCGAGAACCACGACCAGCACTCCCAGGGCCAGCCGGACGAGGACGCGCATCATGAGGGCTCCCGTGAGTGGTTCGAAGAATCCGGCGCGGCCTCTGGCGACGCACCGCCCCGCAAATCATAGGCCGTCCGCGCTCGGCGCTATAGTGCGGGAAGCCCGACGACCGGAGACCAGAATGTCCAGCGAACCGCCCCGCGTGGCCTGCCTCGGTGCCGGCGTGCTCGGCGCGGCGATCATCCGCCGGCTCCACGATCGCGGCCACCCGGTGGTGGCCTGGAACCGCGATCCGGCCAAGCTCAAGCCGTTGCGCGCCCTAGGCATCGCCACGGCGGCCACGCCGGCGGATGCCGCGCGCGGTGCCGATTTCGTCATCACCTGCGTGGCCGACGGCGACGCCGTCGCAGCAGTGGTCCTCGGCAGGAACGGTGTGGCGGAGGCCGGCTCGGAGTCGTCGACCCTTATCGACATGTCCACCTGTGCCTCCGGGCAGACCCGGTCGATGGCCCGAACGCTGCGCGAGCGCTGTGCCATGCCGTGGCTGGACGCGCCGATCTCCGGCGGTGCACCGGCCGCACTCGAGGGCCGCATGGCAATCATGGTCGGCGGCGAACCTGCGGTGTTCCAACGGGCCGATCCGATCTGGGCCTCGCTCGCCCGTAAGGCCACGCTGATGGGCCCCGTCGGCGCGGGTCAGAGCACGAAGATGATCAACCAGGTCCTGGTGGCAGGCGGCCTCGCCCTGCTCGCCGAGGCGGCCGGTCTGGCGACCCGGGCGGGCATCGACGCCGCCCGGATTCCCGAGGCGCTCGCCGGCGGCCGTGCGGACTCCACGCAACTCCAGGAGATGTTCCCGAAAATGGTCGCCAGCGAGTTCTCGATCACGGGACGCGCGGGCCTGATGCTCAAGGATCTCGAACTGATCCATGACCTGGCCCGCGCGCACGATGCGCCGATGCCGGTGACGGCGACCGTCGCGGAGCTTTACCGCCGCATGGTCGCGGAGGGCCTGGCGGACCGCGACAACAGCGAAATGGTGCGGTTCTTCCGACCGACCGACCTCGGTTGAGCCCGAGCCCCGTGCCACCCCCCGAGCGAACCTGACGGCCTCCGACCCATGCGCTATTCGGCCCTCGCCCTGTTGCGTCACGCCCTGTCCGGTAACCGGCACTGGCCGCGGGCGTGGCGCGATCCCGCCCCGAAGCGCCGGTACGACGTGGTCATCGTCGGCGGCGGCGGCCACGGCCTCGCGACCGCGTACTACCTGGCCAGCCTGCACGGTCTGCGCAACGTGGCCGTGCTGGAGAAGGGCTACCTCGGGTCGGGCAACGTCGGTCGCAATACGACGATCATCCGCGCCAACTACCTGCTGCCGGGCAACGAGCCGTTCTACGCGCACTCTCTCAGGCTCTGGGAAGGACTCGAGCAGGCGCTGAACTACAACGCCATGGTGTCGCAGCGCGGCGTCATCAACCTGTTCCACACCGACGGCCAGCGCGATGCGTTCGCTCGACGCGGCAATGCGATGCGGCTCGCGGGCGAGGACGCGGAGCTGCTCGACCGCGACGCCCTGCGCAGGCTCGTGCCGTTTCTCGACTTCGACAATGCCCGCTTTCCGATCCTGGGCGGACTGATGCAGCCGCGCGGCGGCACGGTCCGCCACGACGCCGTGGCGTGGGGTTATGCGCGCGCGGCCGACGCGCTCGGCGTGGACGTCATTCAGCACTGCGAGGTCACGGGGGTGCGCATCGAAGACGGCACCGTCAAGGGAGTGGACACGACTCGCGGGCCGATCGACTGCGGCAAGCTCGGTCTGGCGACGGCCGGCCATTCGTCGCGCACCGCGGCCATGGCCGGCTTGCGGCTGCCGATCGAGTCGCACGTGCTGCAGGCCTTCGTCAGCGAAGGACTCAAGCCCTTCATCGACCAGGTCGTCACGTTCGGCGCGGGCCACTTCTACCTCTCGCAGTCCGACAAGGGAGGGCTGGTGTTCGGCGGCGACATCGACGGCTACAACTCTTACGCACAGCGCGGGAACCTCGCCACGGTGGAACACGTCATGGAGTCGGGTGTGGCCATGCTGCCCGCCCTGGCCCGTGTGCGGGTGCTGCGCAGCTGGGGCGGAATCATGGACATGAGCATGGACGGCAGCCCCATCATCGACCGCACCCCGATACGTCACCTGTACCTGAACTGCGGCTGGAACTACGGCGGATTCAAGGCCACACCCGCTTCGGGCTGGTGCTTCGCCCACACGATCGCCAACGACGCACCGCACGAACTCAACGCCGCGTTCCGGCTCGACCGCTTCGCCACCGGCGACCTGATCGACGAAGGCGGGCGCGGCGCCCAGCCGAACCTGCACTGATGCGACATCCCGTCCGAGCATCCGCCCGCAGATGTGCCGACCCCGACACCACCCCGCGCCGGCGGACGCGCCCCGCCTGAGACCATGGCCAGCCTGATCCCCTGCCCCTTCTGCGGCCCGCGCCCGACCGAGGAGTTCGCTCCGCGCGGTGACGTCGCCGGACCGCGGCCCGCGGTCGACGCACCGTTCGACGACTGGCACGACTACGTCTACCTGCGCGACAACGCCCGCGGCCGCAATCGCGAGCACTGGCACCACCAGGGCGGATGCAGGCGCTGGCTGATCGTCGAGCGCGACACGGTCACCCATGTCGTTCACGGCGTCACCGATGCGCGCGCGGCCGCCCTGGCGCGGAGGGATGCCGAAGAGGACGACTCCGTGATGTTCGAGCCCGGCGATTCCGTGCCCGGCGGCCCCGACACCGAAGGCGGGGCTGCGCCATGACCAGTCACCGGCTCGCCGCCGGCGGCCTCGTCGACCGCACCCGTGTCCTGCACTTCACGTTCGACGGCGAACGCCTCGCGGGACTCGAAGGCGACACGCTCGCGTCCGCGTTGCTCGCCAACGGAAGGCACCTGGTGGCACGAAGCTTCAAGTACCACCGTCCGCGCGGCGTACTCACGGCCGGTGCGGCCGAGCCGAACGCACTGGTGACGCTCGGCGCCGGTGACCGGGCGGTGCCCAACACGCGCGCCACACAGGTGGCGCTCGGCGAAGGGCTCGAGGCGACGAGCCAGAACCGCTGGCCGTCGCTACGCCACGATCTCGGCGCCCTGAACGCACTCGGTGGCCGCCTGTTCGCGGCGGGCTTCTACTACAAGACGTTCATGTGGCCGGCTTCTTTCTGGGAACGGGTCTACGAGCCGCTGATCCGACGTGCCGCAGGGCTCGGGCGGGCGCCGCACGCACCGGACCATGCGGAACGCGAGAAGCGCTGGGCCTTCACCGACCTGCTGGTCGTGGGTGCCGGGCCGGCCGGGCTGATGGCCGCCCTGACGGCCGTTCGAACCGGGGCGCGGGTGACGATCGTCGACGAAGGCACGCTGCCCGGCGGCAGCCTGCTGCACGATCGCGCGCTGATCGACGACGAACCGGCCGCCAGCTTCGCCGCGCGGGTTCTGGACGAACTGCGGGCCTCGCCCCGGACGCGCGTACTCAGTCAGGCGACGGCGTTCGGTGCCTACGACGATCAGGTGGTCGGCGTGCTGGAGCGGCTCACCCCTCCCGCGGACGACGCGGGCCGTCGTGCAGCCGACCGACCACCGCTCGAACGGCTGTGGCGCATACACGCCCCGCGCATCATTCTGGCCACCGGGGCCGAACAACGCCCCTGGGTCTTCGACGGCAACGATCTGCCCGGTGTGATGCTCGGTGACGCACTTCACACGTATCTGAATCGTTTCGCCGTCCGGCCGGGCGCCGCCGTGGCAGTAGCCACGCACGGCACCCACGGCTACCGGCTCGCGAACGATCTGATCGCCCACGGCGTGCCGGTGGCCGCCATTCTCGACAGCCGCGACCGGGATCCCGCGCGCGCGGACCTGCAACGGCTCCGTGACCTCTGGCACGGCAGGGCCGAGGCTCCGAGGCTGCTCTCGGGCGTACATGCGCTCGCGGCGCAAGGCCGCCAGCGCCTGCGCGGCCTGACGGTCCATCACGACGGCGGCCGGGAGCGGCTGGCCGCCGACACGCTCGCGATGGCCGGCGGCCACTCGCCCGTCGTCCACCTGGCGTGCCAGCGTGGCCACCCGCCTGCCTGGCGCGACGACCCGGGCATTTTCGGTCCGCCTGCACAAGCCGGCTGGTGGGTCGCCGGTTCGGTCGACGGCGCCGGCACCCTGGCCGACTGTCTGGCCGGCGGGCTCGCCGCCGCGCGGGCGGCGCTGCGGGACGCCGGCTTCTCGGTGCCGGACGGCATCGTCACGTCACCCAGGGTGGACGACCCGCTGGCCGCACCGTGGTCCGCGCATCCCCTGCCGGCCGAGACGCCCCGGGGCAAGGCCTTCGTCGATTTCCAGAACGACGTCTGCGCCCGCGACCTGGAACTCGCCGTGCGTGAGGGCTACGGTCATGTGGAACTCACCAAGCGCTACACCACGACCGGCATGGCCACCGACCAGGGCAAGACCGGAAACGTGAACGCGATCGCCCTGCTCGCACGCGCACGCGGCGTGGATGCCGCAGCTGTCGGCACCACGACGTTCCGCCCCTTCTACACGCCGGTGAGCTTCGGCGCGCTCGCCGGCGAACACAGGGGCCGTCACTTCCAGCCGGAGCGGCGCTCGCCGCTTCACGATTGGGCGACGCGCCACGGCGCGCGCTTCGTCGAAGCGGGTCACTGGCACCGGTCGGCCTGGTTCGTCCGTGGTCAGGAGAGCCACTGGCGCACGAGCGTCGATCGAGAGGTGACCACCGTGCGCTCCGCGGTCGGTGTCTGCGACGTCTCCACGCTCGGCAAGATCGAACTCTTCGGGGCCGACGTCACGAGCTTCCTGGACCGTGTCTACTGCAACCGCTTCGACAACCTTGCCGTGGGCAAGGCCCGCTACGGCCTGATGCTGCGCGAAGACGGCTTCATCATGGACGACGGCACGACGAGCTGCCTTGCCGAGAACCGCTACTTCATGACGACGACGACGGGCGCCGCCGGACAGGTCATGAGTCATCTGGAGTATTGCCACCAGGTGCTGTGGCCGGAGCTCGACGTGCATTTCGCCTCGGTGACCGACCAGTGGGCGCAGATCGCGGTGGCCGGTCCTCAGGCCCGCACCCTGCTCGCGCGCCTGACCGACGCGGACCTGTCCGACGACGCGGTGCCGTTCCTGGCCGCCCGCGAGATCCGGTTGCACGGGGACATCGAGGCACGTCTGTTCCGGATCTCCTTCTCCGGCGAACTGGCCTACGAGATCGCGGTGCCGGCCGGCTTCGGAGACTGGATCGCCGAGCGACTGCTGCACGAGGGCGAGTCGCTGGGAGTGTGCGCCTATGGCACCGAAGCCCTCGGGGTCATGCGCATCGAGAAGGGGTTCGTCACCCACGCGGAGATAGACGGGCGCATCGTCCCGGGCGATCTCGGCATGGGACGTATGGCCTCCAAGCCGCGGGACTTCGTCGGCCGAGCCATGCTGCAACGGCGGGCCCTGCAGGCGCCGGACCGGCCCCAGCTCGTCGGTCTGATGCCGGAGGACGGCGAATCACCGCTGCGCCCGGGCGCCCATCTTCTCGAGACCGGCGCCCGGGCCACCCTGGCCAATGACCAGGGCCACGTCAGTTCGGCGTGCTTCTCTCCCACGCTCGGGCACCCGATCGCGCTCGGCATGCTGCGACGCGGACGCGAGCGCCACGGCGAAATCGTCCGGGTCTGGGACGCGCTGCGGGCCACCGACGTCCCCGCCCGCGTCTGCGACCCGGTCTTCGTGGATCCGCAACGAGAGAGGCTGCTGCGATGAGCGACACGCACCGCCCGGCCGGCGCGGCCCCGACCGGTTCCCGTCACGCCCGGGGCGGACCCGACCCGGGCACACCCGATCCGATGCGCCGCGACGCCCTGCCGGACACGGCGCTGCAATCCCGGGGCGGGACCCTGGTCGTCACGGCACGGCCGGAGGCGGCCCTCGCGCTGCTGCTGCACGACGCGGCCGTCACGCCCGAGCACCTGATCGCCGGTCTGGGCGCCGCCATGCCGGCCGGCTCCCTTCGCCGCCACGCGCCCGGACAGACGCTCGTGGTGGATCATCGTCATCCTCCCGAGGTCCTGCGGACGCGAATCGCCCGCGCACTTCCTGACGGCGTTCACTGGCTCGACGTGAGCCACGGCCGCGCGCTGATCGAACTGGCCGGCCCGGGAGCCGCCGAGGCGCTCGCACACGGCATCGGCATCGATCTCGATCCTGAGCGCTTTCCGGTCGGGCGCAGCGAACCGACGAGCTATGGCCACATCGGCGTGAATCTCGCCCGCACCGCCCCCGAGCGCTACGAACTCGTCGCCCTGCGAAGCTATGCGGCCGCGCTCTGGGAACTGCTGGCCGTTCGCTGCGCCCGGGCGGCGTAGCAGCTTGTCGAGAACCCTCACGCGCCCATGACCGGGTCGACCCGCGGCGCCTGTCGGTCCCGGGTCGGGCTAAAGATCACTTCACCGCGGCCGATGACCTCACGAGGAGGTCAGATCCCCATGAGTTTCGCCATCGGTCTTGCCGGCATGAACGCGGCCGGCGCGCGCCTGGAAGCCTCGGCCGCCATCATCGCCCGGACGGCGACCGTCCCATCCCCCTTGTCCGCGACGCAGGCCGGCACCGGGGCCGTCGCGCGCGGGGCGGGCCGGGGGCCGGAACCGGTGACGATGCCGGTGCCGGCAGATCCGGCAACTGCAGGCACACCGGCTCAGGCGCAAGATCCTGCCGACATCGATCTGCCCGCGGCGATGGTCGAACAGATCGCGGCCGGCGCCGCGTTCCTGGCCAGCCTGAATG
The DNA here is from genome assembly GCA_030425615.1 of Gammaproteobacteria bacterium. Classification (GTDB taxonomy): domain Bacteria; phylum Pseudomonadota; class Gammaproteobacteria; order Burkholderiales; family Burkholderiaceae_E; genus JAUIAI01. Next base: position 689 of record JAUIAI010000046.1, on the reverse strand, counting down.
TGGTGCGGCGCGAGGACGACGCGCTCGAAGCCCTGCTACGCGAACGCTGAAGTCCCGGACAACCCCTCGATCCCCGAGGGTACTAGGGCTGCGACGGAGATCGCGGCAACACTGCGCGCATGCGAGCAGCGACCTTCGAGCGCTATGGCGACGCGGACGTGGTTCACGTCACGGATCGCCCGGCGCCCAGGCCGGCCGGAAACGAACTTCTGATCCGAGTCGTCACCACCACCGTGAACTCCGCCGACTGGCGTCTGCGAAGTCTCAGCGTGCCCCCGGGATTCGGTCTGCTGGTGCGTTCGTACATGGGCTTTTCGCAACCGAAGCGGCAGGTGCTCGGTGTCGAGCTCGCCGGTTGCGTGGAGGCCGTCGGCGATCAGGTCACCCGCTTCGCGACCGGAGACGAGGTGATCGCGTTCACCGGCACCCGGCTCGGCGCCCATGCCGAGTTCGTCTGCATACCGGAGAGCGCCCCCGTGGTGCCCAAACCGGCCGGGCTCGGCTGGGACGAAGCCGCAGCCCTCTGCTTTGGCGGAACGGCCGCCCTGGACTTCCTGGTCAACAAGGCCCGGCTGCAGGCGGGTGAATCCCTGCTGATCAACGGCGCGAGCGGCAGCGTCGGTCGTGCCGCGGTCCAGATCGCAAGCCACCTCGGAGCCCGGGTCACCGCCGTGTGCGCGGGCGCAAGT
>JAUIAI010000941.1 GCA_030425615.1 Gammaproteobacteria bacterium | reverse complement strand
ATCTCGGCTACTGAAGGGGAAGCATGGAACTGTTCCTTCAACAAGTCGTCGCCGGATTCTCGACCGGCGCGATCTATGCGTGCATGGCGCTTTCTGTCGTCATGATCTATCAGGCCATCCATCACCTGAACTTCGCTCAGGGTGAGATGGCAATGTTCTCCACCTATATCGCCTGGCAGCTGATGGTCTGGGGAGTGCCCTGGTACCTGGCGTTTCCCCTGACGATCATCATCAGCTTCGTCGGCGGGTTTGCCATCGAGCGGGCGATCTTCAAGCCCATCGAGCGAGCGCCCGTACTCAGTCACATCGTCGTCTTCATCGCGCTGTTCTCCATCTTCAATTCGCTGGCCGGCTTCATCTGGGACTTCACGATCAAGAGCGTCGAAAGCCCGTTCGGTCGCGGCAGGTTCCTGGACTCGCAGCTCCTTTCGGCGCATCAGGCGGGCATGATCGGCGTGACCTTGCTGATGCTGGTCGGCCTCTGGGCATTCTTCAGGTTCACCCGTGTCGGTCTCGCCATGCGTGCGGCCGCGGCGAATCCTGAAAGCGCCCGGCTGGTCGGAATCCGCGTGAACATGATGACCGCGCTGGGATGGGGCATGGCCGCCGCGATCGGCGCGGTCGCCGGCATCCTGATTGCGCCGGTCGTGTTCCTCGAGCCGAACATGATGCTGTCGATCCTGCTCTACGGCTTCGCCGGCGCCGTGCTGGGAGGCCTGACGAACCCGCTCGGTGCGGTCATCGGTGGCTTTCTCGTCGGCATCATCGAGAACCTTGCCGGCACCTATCTCGACTGGCTGATCGAATCGGCCTTCGGGTTGATCGGCCTCGCGGTCAGTCTTCACGGCATGTTTGCCGAAATCAAGCTCACCATCGCGCTCCTGGTCATCATCCTGGTGCTCGTCGTGAAACCCGAAGGCCTGCTGGGCCGCAAGATCGTCCAAAGGGTCTGAGATGTCCGACACCACTTCCAACACCATGGACAAGGGCGCGAACGTGTCGCGTGCGTACGAACCGGTTTACGCGCCGGCCAAGGGGATCTTCTCCGGTGGCAATCTGGTCATCGCGGTCGTGGTGGCCGTGCTGATCGCGGTGCCGTTCGTCTCGACCAGCTTCTTCGTCTTTCAGATGACGCAGATGCTGATCTATTCGATCGCCATCCTGGGGCTGAACCTTCTCACGGGCATCAACGGTCAGTTCTCGCTCGGGCACTCGGCGTTCTTCGCGATCGGTGCGTATACGACCGCGATCCTGATCGAGATGGCCGGCGTCAACTACATGGTGACGATTCCCCTCGCCGGAATCGTCGCCTTCGTCTTCGGTTTCCTCTTCGGGTTCCCGGCGTTGAGACTCGAGGGTCTCTATCTGGCGCTGGCAACGTTCGCGCTGGCCGTTGCGACGCCACAGATTCTGAAATCCAGCCATCTGGAACCGTGGACCGGCGGCGTGCAGGGCATCAATCTGCTGAAGCCTGAAGCGCCCTTCGGTCTGCCTCTCAGCCCCGAT
>JAUIAI010000045.1 GCA_030425615.1 Gammaproteobacteria bacterium | reverse complement strand
GAGGGCTTCATAGCGGCATAATATGCCGCTTAAGCAGACAATTATTTAATGACATGCCGGACAAGCCGCTGGACGCAATCGATCTGCGAATCCTCAACGAGCTGCAGCGTAACGCCCGGCTCACCAACGTCGAACTCGCCAACCGGGTGAATCTCTCGCCCTCTCCCTGCCTGACACGGGTGCGCGCACTCGAGCGGCGCGGCATCATCGACCGCTATGTGACGCTGCTCGATCCGGGCCGCGTGGGGCTCGGCCTGAGCGTGTTCATCCACATCACGCTGGAACGTCAGACCGAGCAGTCACTGGCCGGATTCGAGGCGGCGATGCGCGACCATGACGAGGTCATGGAGTGCTACCTCATGACCGGCGACTCCGACTACCTGCTGCGCGTGGTGGTGCCGGATCTGCCCGCGCTCGAGCAGTTCATCGTGGAACGGCTCACGCGCACGCGGGGCGTGGCGAACATTCGCTCGAGCTTCGCGCTCAAGCAGGTGAAGTACCAGACGGCGCTGCCTCTGGAGCGGGCCGGCTGACGCGGCCCCGGCTCAGAACGCCAGGGCCAGCGCCAGGGGCGGCCACGCGTACAGCACGGCCACGAGCAGGAGCATCATCAGCAGGAAGGGCAGCGCGCCGCGCGAGACGTCGCCCAGGTCGGCCTTCGCCACCGACTGGATGACGTACAGGTTCAGCCCCACGGGCGGCGTGATGAGCGCGCATTCCACCATGATCACCATGTAGATGCCGAACCAGATGGGGTCGAAGCCCATGCCCATGGCCGCCGGCAGCAGCACCGGCGTCATGATGAGCACCATGGACAGCGCCTCGAACACCAGGCCCATGGCCAGCAGCACGAGACTGACGACGGCCACGAAGGCCAGCGGGGTGGCCAGCATGTCGCTGAGGATGACCGAGAGTTCCTGCGGTATGCGGTAAAGCGTGATCGCCTTGCCGAACACCTTGGCACCGGCGATGATCAGCAGGATGGCCACCGTGGTGACCATGGATTCGAACACCGCCGACCTGAAGTCCGCCCAGCTCAGCGTGCGCAGCACGACCACCACGATGACGAGCGAGAGCGCGAAGCCGATGGCCGCCGCCTCGGTGGGCGTGAACGCGCCCGAGTAGATGCCGCCGAGGATCACGGCGGCCAGCGCGATCGACGGCAGCGCGCGCAGCGACGCACGGCGTCGTTCGGGCCAGGTGGCGGCGGGCATCGGCTGATAACCCCCGAACCACTTGGCGTAGATGATCGAATAGGCGACGAACAGCGCGATCAGCGCCAGGCCCGGGCCGATGCCCGCCATGAACAGCGCGATGATCGATTCCTCGGTCACGAAGCCGTAGACGATGAGCGGGATCGAGGGCGGAATCAGGATACCCAGCGTGCCGCCGGCCGCCAGCAGGCCGTAGACGAACCGGCGGTCGTAGCCCCGGGTGACCATTTCCGGGATGGCCACCGTGCCGATGGTGGCGGCCGTGGCCACCGAAGACCCCGAGATCGCGGCGAACACCCCGCACGACAGAATGGTGGCCACGGCCAGCCCGCCCGGCCAGTGTCCCACCCAGGCCTGCACGGCTGCGAACAGATCCCGCCCCACGCCACCCTTGAGCAGGATGTTCGACATCAGGAGGAACAGGGGTACGGCCAGCAGGATGAAACCGTCGAGCGTGGAGAGCACGGCCTGCGGCGCCATCAGCGGCGAGAAGCCGCCGAACATCAGCAGGCCCAGGCCGAGACCGCCGAGCGCGAATGCCACGGGTACGCCGGCGAGCAGCAGCGCGAACAGCGCCACCAGGATGAGCAGGATGGTCATTCGAGATGGGCTCCGCCCTCGGGAACGCGCCCACGCAGCGCGGCGACGAATTCCCGCACGGCCACCAGCAACAACATGAGGAAGCCCACCGGTACGGCGGCCTCCGTCCACCAGGCAGGCAGATCGAGCATGGTGCCCGTGGTGCGCCCGCGCTCGAAGCTGTCGAATGCGATGCCGAAACCGTGCCAGAGCACCAGCGCGGAGAACACGGCGATCACCGCCATCGAGAAGGCCTCGGCGGCGGCGGCAGCGCGCTTGCCCAGGCGGGTCGTGATCGCGGTGATGCGGATGTGACGGCGCGCGCCGAGCACCCAGGCCATGGCGATGAGCGCGCCCCAGATCAGGCTGAGCTGGCTCAGTTCGGCCGCCCAGATGGTCGGTGCGTTGAAGAAGTAGCGGGCGACGACCTCATAGGTCAGGAAGAAGCCCGTGAAGACGAACAGCGCGGCGGCCAGCCAGGCCGCCGCGCGCTCGATGGAGGCGATCACTCGCATCGGTCGGCGCACTCCGTGCGACGAATCAGAACGACTGCGCGGCTTCGAGCATCGCCTTGCCCTTCTCGCCGGTCTTGGCCACGAAGGCGTCGTAGACCGGCTGGGAAACGGCCTTCCACTTCGCGATCTCTTCGGCCGTGGGCTCGTAGACGGTCATGCCGTTCTCCTTGGCCGCCGCATAGGCGCCAGCCTCGATCGCGGCCATTGCGTCGCGAACGTGGTTCTCCGCGTTCTTCGCCGCGGTCTGGATGATCGCCTTGTGCTCGGCGGGCAGGCCGGCCCAGAAATCGTTGTTCACGACCACGATGAACTCGATGTCCGCACTGTTCGTGACGGTGATGGTGTCCATCACCTCCCAGAGCTTGCGCGATTTGACCCCCGAGACGCCGGTCATGCCGACATCGACGGTACCCCGCTGGTAAGCCAGGTACTGTTCGGAACCGGAGATGATCGTCGGGGCGCCGCCGGCGGCGTTGACGAAGTCGCCGAGGGTCTTGCCGAACACGCGCACCTTCTTGCCCTTGAGATCTTCGGGCGTCTTGATGGGGCCGCCCTTGGACAGGAAGATCGCGCCACCATAGGCCTGCCACCAGAGCACCGTCGAGCCGGTGTCCTTGATGGCTTCGTCGATCGGACCACGGATCGGGGAGCCCGGCGCCACCGCCTTGCGCACCTTGGCCTCGGTGTCGAACAGGAACGGCTGATAGAAGATGTCCACGGCGGGGATGTCGCCCACGTAGCGGGTCAGCGAAGCCACGCCCATCTCGATGGAGCCCGAGCCCACGGCCTGCGGAACTTCCTTGTCCTTGTAGAGCTGCGCCGAGTCGTAGATCTCGACCTTGATGTCGCCGTTGGACTTCGACTCCACCTCTTCCTTGAACATCACCAGGTTCTGGCCCAGGTGGCTCTTGAGCGGCAGCTGCAGCGAGATACGCAGCGTGGTGTCGGCCGCGACGGCGGGGCCGCTCGAGACGGCCAGCATGAGTGCGGCCGCGAGGCCGCCGAGCAGGGTCTTCATCTTGGAGTTCTCCTCTTCTGGGTGCGCCGGGTGTTCATCCGGGCCCGGCGCGACGGTCGGCGTCGGCGCGGCCCTGAAGCCCGCGCGTCGCCGTTCGGAAACGCGATTGTAGTCAGCCGCCGGCGCATCCTGCGCCCGGGACCGTGAACCCGCCGGACGCCGGCCCGGAGAAGCACCCGATTCCCCTGCCGGCGGGAGGATCAGCCCTTCAGCCGGAAATCCACCCGACGGTTACGGGCACGGCCGGCCGCCGTGTTGTTGGTGGCCACGGGCTTGGTCTCGCCGTGACCCACGGCTTCGAGGCCGGCCGCATCCGCGCCCTTCGAGACCAGATAGGCCTTCACGGCCTCGGCCCGCAGACGGGACAGCTCCCGGTTGCTCTCACCCGGACCACGATTGTCCGTATGGCCTCCCACGACGTATTCGCGCCTGGGCAGACAGGGCACGATGTCGTCGAGGATCTCGCGGCTGCGCGGATCGAGCCGGGCGCTCGCGCTCTCGAACGTGATGTACACGCCGGTGACCACCCGCGCGCACTCCCGCAGACGGAAGTTGTCCGGCGCGCCCCTGGGGTCGGCCCGGACCTCGCCGGCTGCGGCCTGGCGGCCGCCCTCGGCGTCCGGCGGGACGGTGGGTTCTTCCGACTCCACCGGTGCCTGCGCCACGGGGCCCGGCTCCGCCGCGCCGGAAGCGGCTGCCGTGCCCCCGGCCGAATCCGACCCGGATGCCGCCGCGGTGTCCGTCGCGGCGGTATCCCTCGTGGAGGCGTCCGTCGTGGCGGCGGCCGACTCGGCCGGAGCAGGGGCCGGTTCACCCGCGGCGCCCCCGGAAGCTTCGGCGGCCGCGGTCGCCTCGGCCCCTCCGCCCTGGACGTCCGATGCGGACGGCACCTGCAGACGGTTGTCGATGATCGCCGTCGTGCCGAACAGCTGCTGGGCCTGCAGCCCCTTGGCGAGCTTGTCGTCGAGCGAGCCGACCTCCCCTGAGAGTGTGACCATCTCGCCGCTCACACGGACGCGCAGATCGCTCTCCGGGCCGTCGAGCAGGACCATGAGATCGGCCATGTTCTCCGACCACGGGAACGGTGCCACGCCGGCACTGACCGCGAGGCGATCGGTCAGGTTGCGCATGCCGTAGACCTTGAGCGCGGCACGGACCAGGGCGGTGCGGGATTCGTCGCTGCCGAGAATGCCGTCGATCTGCAGGCGGCCGTCGGTGGCTCTCAGATCGAGGATCGGGTCGAGCAGCGCCAGCTGGACATCCGCTCCGCGCTCGGGCTCGGCCTTCGTCCCCGCGGCCGAGATCGGCCCGCTGCTGCGTAACGGGATGCGATCGAGCAGCGGGTTGCCGGCCGTTGCGGGACCGTCGTCATTCGTGTCCGCCGCGGGCAGCGGATCACCCGACGCCCCGGCGACTGCCGGCGGCTCGCCGGTCGGGATGCGCGGGACCGCGACAGGGGCTCCCGAAGCGCCGGCCGCGGGGCTCTCGCCAGCGCTTTCGGCCGACGGGGTCGTTCCCGAAGGCCGGCTCGCGGGCGTCCCGCTGTTCTCCGTCCCGTCGCCTGCGGGCGCCTCGCCGACCCTTGGCACGGGCAGCGCGCGCGGTGACGCACCCGGACCCGCGTCGGCCATGCGCTGCACTCCGGCGCCACCGGAGGCGGCGGGCTCGCCGGTCACCGCCGGCACGCTTGCACGGGCGGCGTCCGTGTCTTCGGCCCCCGGCACGGCGACGGAGGCTTGATCGCCCCCCGACCCGGCCGTTGACCGACGCCCGCCCGCCGGTGTCTCGGACCCTGCGGTGTCCGTCTCCGCCCGGGCCTGAGGCGCGTCGTTTCGGTCGATCTCCTGGTTGGCGGCCGAAGGTACCTGGGCGAGCGGCGGCTCGGCGACTGGCCCGGAGCCGTCGAAGACGGCACTCAGCAACCACAACAGGACCCAGAGGACGGCAAGGCCCAGGCCGCCCGTCAGGGCCGCGCGGTCGAACCGCTGCCAGCCGGCGGCCGTTCGCGCCTCGGCGCGGGCCGGGACGTCGTTGTCGTTCAGCAGACTCACGCGTCGGCCTCCGGAGCGGACGGGCGCAAGGCGGCCAACGTCTCACGGCGGATGTCGCCTTCGCGCGCCAGCGCCTCGAGCGCCCTTTCTGCCTCGTCGATCCGCCCCAGCCGGAGACGCAGGCGGCGAAGTTGGCGCTCACGTCCGCGAGCGGAGGCATCACCGCCGGACGGACGACGGCTCAGCGCCACCGCGAGTTCCCGAGCCTGTCGGCGCGCCGCGCGCACCTCGTGCCGCAGGCCGGGCAGCAGCCGCTCGAGGCGGGCGTGTTCGGTCTCGAGGGATTCATACGAAGCACGGAGCGCCGTCAGCGCGTGATCCTGGTCCGCGTGCTCGGCACGCAGGGTCTTGAGTGCCGCCCGGTTCTCGTTCGTCTCGGCTTCCAGCGTGTCGAGCGATTTGCGAAGCTCGCCCGCCTCGGTGTCCTTGGCCTGGCCCCAGCGGTCGGCCGCGTCCCGTTGATGGTTGGCCTCGTGGAGCTGGTTCTTCAGGCGCTCGATCTCGGCGGCGCGATCCGCCGTTGTCCGGCGTGCGTCGTCGAGCTCGGTCTGAAGGGCCGCGAGCCGCGCACTGGCTCCGTTGAGCTCCTGCCTCACCTCGGCATGGACGCCGTGGGCGTGTTCGAGTTCGGTCGCCAGCCGCGCCGCCTCCTGCTGTGTCTGTTCGAGCGAATCCCGAAGCGTCCCCATCTCGCCCAGCCGCAGCGAGAGCTCCGCCCGCTCGTCGGCAAAACGGTGTTCGGCTTCGGCGAGTTCACGCGCCGCCCGCAGGCCGGCCACTTCGCCGTCGCGCAGCATCAGGCGGTCGAAGAGCCACAGCCCGATCCAGCCCATCAGCAGGCCGAGCACCAGCCACCACAGTGCGCCGAGCACGCTCATCCGCGACGGTCTGCGCGGCCCGCCGGGCTGCGGACGAGTGAGCGCCGCGCACAGGTCACCGGGGCGGCAACGAACGCTGGGCTGTTCGTGAACAGGCAGGAAAGCAAGCAGTCACTCCGAATACGGGGCGACGACGACGCAGTCGTTACGAGACGACTGCGTTCGTGGCACCCCGGACATCCGCCCCCGTTGGTCGCGGCACCCTCCGCCGGAAGGGCCGCGACCGCGGCAGGCTGCCCGGGCCGGCGCGCCGGAGCACTGCTCCGCAAGCCAACCGGGCGAGCGCATTGCGGCGCCGCCGGCCCGTGGGCGAAGTGTAGCGCGTTCGCCACCGGGCGGTAGGAGCGGGCGCTATAATGCCGGGTTTGACTCAACCTTTACGAGCGAAGCATGAGCGCCGAGCACGAAACCTTCATCAAGACCCCCAAGCAACTCATCACCATCGTGGTGCTGTCCTTCGTGCTGCCGGTCCTGTTCATTGTGCTGCTCGTGAAGTGGGTCGGAACCGGCAAGACCGCCGGCGCGGGTGCGGAGGTCATGACCGAAGCCGCCATCCTCGAGCGTATCCGGCCGGTAGCGGGTTTCCAGCTGGGCGAACCCGAAGGCGGCGCCCAGATCGCCATGGCCTCGCCCGCAGTGGCGGCTCCGGCTGCGCCGGCCGAACCCAGGAGCGGTGAGGAAGTCTACAACGCGGCCTGCATGGCCTGCCACGCCACAGGTGCCGCGGGTGCCCCCAAGTACGGTGATGCCGAGGCATGGGCGCCGCGTATCGCCCAGGGTTACGAGACGCTGCACAGTCATTCGCTCAACGGCCTCGGTGCCATGCCTCCGCAGGGCGGCGGGGCTTTCTCGGATCTGGAAGTGGGACGCGCCGTGGTGTACATGGCCAACGCTGCCGGCGGCGATCTCCCGCAGCCCGAGTGACCCCGGCTGTCCGAAGGCCGGCCCGAGCCCGCGACCACCGGGCCGCGGTCACAAAGAGAACGGGGCGCATCGCGCCCCGTTTTTCATTTCCGGCCCCGGGCGGGGCGGCAGCCGCCGCGCAAGGGTCAGGCGCGCTGCCGGAAGGGTCACGCGCGCCGGCGGCTTACGGCGTGGGCACCGCCACGGCGCTGTGGATGAGCTCCTCCAGCATGGCCAGCGAGACCCTGCCCGGCATCGAGTAGGGATCCAGCTTCGCAGTCGGCGAGTACTTGAGCAGCAGCGACGGATTCTGCTTCTCGAGATTCACACGGCCCATGCTCCAGTCCGCGAACCGGCGTTCCGGGATCTCCTCGTAGTGCAGCAGCACCACGTCGTGATGACGCGGATCCGCGACGATACGGGCATAGAGTTCGTTCACCTGTCGGCGCCCACCCTCCAGCAGCTGCATGAACAGGTTGTCGCTGTAGCAGAGGATGCCCGTGATGCCGTGCGCCGGGTTGTACTCGCGCGAGTCGCGCACGATCTCTTCGGCCTGCTCGGCCGTGACGGGTCCTGCGGTTCGGGAAGCGTAGAGGAGTCTAACCAGCATGGTTCGGTTTCCTGGTCGGGGGTCAGCGCCCTGGAACCAGCGCCAGGAACTCCCGCCGCAGGTTGGCGTCCTTGAGGAACGAGCCGCGCATCACGCTGTTGATCATCTTCGCGTCGTGATCCTTGACGCCCCGCCAGTGCATGCAGAAGTGGTTCGCTTCCATCACGACGGCCAGTCCGTCCGGGCGGATCTTCTCGAACAGTACGTCTGCGAGCTGGGTGATCGCTTCTTCCTGGATCTGCGGGCGGCTCATGACCCAGTCGGCGATGCGCGCGTACTTGGACAGTCCGATGAGATTCGAATGGCTGTTCGGCATGACACCGACCCAGATTCGCCCCATGATGGGCACCAGGTGGTGCGAGCATGCGCTGCGGATGCGCAGCGGGCCGATGATGATCAGCTCGTTCAGGTGCTCGACGTTCGGGAACTCCGTGATCGCGGGGGCCTCGGTATAGCGGCCGCGAAACACTTCGTTCAGGTACATCTTGGCGACGCGCCGGGCCGTGTCCTGCGTGTTGTGGTCGTCCTGGACGTCGATGACCATGCTCTCGAGCACGCCCATCATCTTCCCGCTGACCTCGTCCAGAAGCGCGTCGAGCTCGCCCGGCTCGATGCAGTCGGCGATGTTGTCGTTGGCGAAGAAACGCCGTCGCTTGCCCTTGAGCCGTTCGCGGATTCGCTGCGACACCGGCACGCCCTCGGGCGGCGGGTCTTCTCCCTCGGGCGCTTGCGCACCGGAGGGCAGATCGGATGCATCCATTGGCTGACGCGTGGGATTCGGGTGGTAAAACGAATCAGGATACCGCATGCCTGGGCCCGAACCGCCAATGCCCCGGGACGCCCGGCCCAATTGCGGCACTGGCCGGCCCGCAAGAGCGGGAACACACCCGCCGCGGGCCGCCAGGGGAAAGGTGCTCAGCCGGTGGCGAGCCCCTCGCGAACCGCGGCATCGTAGACCAGGCGGGCCGCCACGACGTCCTCGACGGCCTGGCCAAGGGCCTTGAAGATCACCGTCCGCCCCGTCGGCAACGGTTTTCGGCCTGCGAGCAGTTCGCCGATCTCGGCCTCGACCACGGCGCCGGAAAGCAGGACATCGCCGGCCTCGGTCTCCGCCGCGTGGCGGGAGTCGGCCAGCACGTAGTTCGACATCGCCTCGTCGTCGAGCTCGCGCCAGTTCGGCCTCGGCGCGCCGACCGCATTGACCAGCGTGCCGGGGGAGAGCCAGCGCCCCTGAAGGACGGGTTCGTGCGCAGTGGTGACGGCGCACACGATGTCCGCGCCCCGGACCGCCTCCTCGGCCGAGCCGCAGGCGACGCCGCCGATCTCTTCGGCGCACGCACGCACGTTCTCGGGCGTGCGGCCCCAGACGCGGATCTCGCGCACCGGGCGAACCGCCCGCAACGCCTGCGCATGCGTGCGCGCCAGCGCCCCGCTGCCCAGCATCGCCACGACACCGGCATCCGGCGGTGTCAGCAGGCGTGCCGCCACCGCCGATACCCCCGCCGTTCGCAGGTTCGTCAGCCAGGTGGCGTCCATGACCGCGAGCGTGCGGCCCGTGGCCGCGTCCATCAGCACCGCGGTGGCGAGCAGCGTCGGCAGACCGCGCGCGGCGTTGCGGGGAGCCAGCGTGATGAGCTTGGTGACCAGTGAATCCCCGAGGCGGGCCGGCTTCATGAACAGCAGCGTGCGCTCGGACTCGGGGACCTGAGGGGGGTCGATCTCGGTGACCGTGC
>JAUIAI010000044.1 GCA_030425615.1 Gammaproteobacteria bacterium | reverse complement strand
CCCCCAACTTCGACGCCATGGACGACGACATCCCGTTCTGAGGCCCGCGGTGCCGGGGCGTTGGTCAGAGCCGTGCGCCCTTCCCCTCCGGAAGCAGGGAGTTCCGCGCGGCGCGCAGCGGATCCGCGGCGTCAGCGCCCGCCACTGACGTCCAGCAGCGCACCCGTGGTGTAGGAGGCAGCGCCCGAGGCCAGCCACACGATGGCCTCTGCCACTTCCGTCGCCGTGCCGCCCCGCGCCATGGGCACCTGCGCGCTCAGAGCCTCCACGCGATCCGGACGGCCCCCACTGGCATGAATGTCCGTGTGGATCAGCCCGGGCCGCACCGCATTCACGCGAATGCCCAGTGGCGCCAGTTCCTTGGACAGGCCGAGCGTCATCGAATCCATGGCGCCCTTGCTCGCGGCGTAGTCGACGTACTCGTTCGGGGCACCCATGCGCGCGGCGGCCGACGAAACGTTCACGATCGAACCACCCCGGCCTCCTGCGGCGGTCGACATGCGGCGCACGGCCTCCCGGGCCACCAGGAACGCCCCGAAGACATTCGTCTCGAAGATGCGCTTCATGCGCTCGGCGGTGTATTCGACGAACGGCTGCGAGCGGTCCAGGACACCGGCGTTGTTGACGAGCACGTCCAGACGACCGAAGACCTCGTCCAGACGGGCGAACAGGGCAAGCACCGAGGCCTCTTCGGACACATCGGCCTGTACGACCTCCACACGCGCGCCGACCGAACGGGCGGCTTCGGCCACGCTTTCTGCAGCGGCGGCGTCGGCCCGGTAGGCCAGCACCAGGTCGTATCCGCGCGCGGCCGCCAGTTCAGCGGTGGCGGCGCCGATTCCGCGCCCGCCCCCCGTGATCAACATGACCTGCCGCCGGGTGTCCGTGCTCATGATTCGCTCCTGATCCGGGTGTCCGGTTGCGTGTCCTCGTCCTGCTCGCCGCGCTGCCACTGCTCCAGACGCCGGCGGTCCCGTTTGGTGGGTCGACCCGCGGCGATCACCGCCGCGGGATCGAGGAACACCCGACGGTCACGGCGCGCAGCCTCACGGCGCTGAACCGATTCAGGGGTCTCCTCGTAGAGCTGCTGCGCGACCGGCGCCGGGCCCCTTTGCTCGGACAGACCGAGCACCTTCACCTGGCGTTCGACATCACCGGTGCGCACGCTGAGCAGTTCGCCGCCCACCAGGGTGCGGGCACGCTTGACCCGTTCGCCCCCGACCAGGACCCGGCCGTTCTCGATGGCCGTCTGGGCGAGGCCACGCGTCTTGAAGAAACGTGCCGCCCACAACCACTTGTCGATCCGCACGGCGGGGCGATCGGCGTCACTCATCAGTCTTCATCGTCGTACTGCAGAAGCGTGAACAGTTCGATACCCGCCTCCCGCAGCAGGCGCGAGCCGCCGAGCCCCGGCAGATCGATGATGGCCGCCCCTTCGAAGACCCGGGCTCCGAGCCTGTTCAGCAGCTTGGTCGCCGCAAGCATCGTGCCGCCCGTGGCGATCAGATCGTCGATCAGCAGGACGCGGTCACCCGGTCGGCAGGCGTCTTCGTGCATCTCCACCGTGGCGCTGCCGTATTCGAGCGCATAGCTCTCGCTGACGGTCGTATAGGGCAGCTTGCCTTCCTTACGCACGGGCACGAAACCGAGATTCAGTTCGTAGGCCACGATGGATCCGAGAATGAACCCGCGGGCATCGATGCCGGCGACCAGATCCAGGCCGGCGCCCATGTAGCGGTGTACGAAGGCATCGACGAGGACCCGCAGCGTACGTGGATCACGCAGCAACGGCGTGATGTCTCTGAACATGACCCCCTCGGAGGGCCAGTTCGGCACGGTGCGCACCTGACGGCGCAGCCAGTCGGGATCGACGATCGGGGAAGGCACAGCGGACATCGATGGGCTCGCGTGACCGGAAGACGCGTGCAGTTTACCGGCAGCGGCCGACAGGCCGCCGAAGATTCCGCCGGTCCCGCGTGCCGCTATCATCTCCGGCGCCGACGCGTTGCATGCAGGGGATCCGTCCCTGCGGCCCGCCCCACCTCTGCAGAGACAGCCCATGGCCATCGAACCGAAAGAACGCTTCTTCGACGACTACCCCGTGGGCGAGGTGCTCGAGTACGGACAGTATCCCGTGACGGCGGAGGAGATCGTCGAGTTCGCAGGCCGGTACGACCCCCAGCCGTTCCACCTGGACGAGTCGGCGGGACGCGAGAGTCACTTCGGCGGTCTCGTCGCCAGCGGTTGGATGACCGGTTCGGTAATGATGCGCATGATGGTCGACCATTACATCTCGCGGGTCGCCAGCATGGGATCGCCCGGTCTGGACGAGATCAGATGGCTGGCACCGGTCCGGCCCGGCGACGTCCTCTCCGTGCGCTCCACGGTGGTGGATGCCCGGCCGTCGCGATCCAAACCGGACCGCGGGGTGATCTGGAGCGAGCACGACGTGCTCAACCAGCACCGCGAGGTGGTGATGCGCGTGAAGGGCATGGGCATGTACAGACGCCGGCCGTGACGCGCGGCTATCGAGCGGCTCGCAACCAGGGCCGTGATGCGCGGTTCCCGGGCGGCCCGCTCCGAAAGCCGCGGCTGCCACCCACCGCTCTTCAGAGCAACGGCCCGAGCACCTCGCCGGCCTGGCGATATCCGATGTCGATCAGCTCGGAGGCCCGATCGAACTCGAGGGTCCGGCAAGCGCTGCGACGGATTTCGATCAGTTCGTCCGGCGGATAGGCGGCGAGCTTCTGCCGGGCGATCGTGCCCTGCATCGCGTCGAAGGCGAGATAGGCCACTTCATAGGCCGACCAGTCGCGCCGGGAGACGCGTCCGAACGATGCGGCTCCCGTCTCCGTGCCGGAGCCCTGGTTCGGCTGCGAAGACGATCCGGAGGCCGTGCCCCCTGGCGGAGACGGCTCGTCGCCATCGGCCCGCGCGTCCGGAGTCGAATCCCCCGCGCGGCCCGCCGACTGCGCGTTCGGATCCGCATCCGGCCAGATCATCGTCTGGATCCGGTCGAACCACTGAACGATCTCGGGCGAGAGTTGCAGCGCAGCGCCACCGGACGCGCCCGGGTCCGGAGTGGATTCGAGCTCGGGCGGCCCGTTCAGGCTGACGGCAATGGTCAGATCCGTGTCGTCGCCGAAGGTCGGCGCGATCGGAACGGGATTCAGCACACCGCCGTCGATGAGCATCTCCCCGGCGTGGTCATATGGCGTGAACAGCAGCGGAAGCGAGATGGATGCCCGTATCGCCTGCAGCAGATCGCCGCTGCGCAGCCAGATCTCCTTGCCGCTGGCCAACTCTGCGGCCACCGCCGTGAACGAGATGGGCAGATCCTCGATGCGGCCCGGCCTTGCGTAGCGGGAGAGCGTCTCCAGGAAGCGCTCTCCCTTGACCAGTCCATCAGCGTGACCATCATCGGCTTGCTGATGCCGCGCACCCACTTCTCGAAATCATCGAGGCCGCCGGACGCGTATACCCCTCCGACCAGCGCACCGATCGAGGCGCCGGAAATCGAGCGAATCTCGAAGCGATGCTCGAGCAGCCAGCGGATGACCCCTATGTGCGCCATGCCGCGCGCGCCTCCGCTGCCCAGCACCAGCGAGACGGTGGCCCGCGGGCGTCGACCGCCGCCGCTCACGGGGCGGGCGGCTCGGGCCACGCCTGCTGGAGGGGGCGCAACCGCTCGAGCTGCCGCGCCATTCGCAGAACACCGGCGTCGTCGAAACGGTGACCGACGATCTGCACCCCTACGGGCAGGCCTTCGTGATGATCCCAGTTCAGTGACGCGGCCGGCTGCTCGCCGAAGTTCCAGGCCACGGTGAACGCGATGTGCGGCAAGGCGTTACGCGGATCGTCCCCGGGACAATGAAGCCCGGCCTCGTAGGGCAGGATCGGCGACACGGGCGAGATCAGGAAATCGAACGCGTTCACCGCTCGCGTTGCTGCCGCCCGCATCGACACGACCTGCGTGTAGGCATCCATGACGTCGCGCCCCGTGAACTCTGCCGCTCGCCAGGTGCACCATTCGACGATGAAGGGCAGCACCTTGGCCCGCGTGGCGTCGTCCATCGCGACGATGTCGTTGTACGACCTGGCTTCGAAGAACCGGTGGATACCGTCGAACATTTCTGCCGTCAGGAAGGAATCCACCGGCTCGACCACCGCACCTGCATCGGCGAGCGCACGGGCCGCGGCCTCGGCAGCTGCGCGTACCGGCGCCGCCACCGCCAGCCCCACGCCCATGTCGGTGAGTAGCCCGATGCGCAGCCCCGTCAGGGACTGTCCGTCGAGCCCCGCGGTGTAGTCACGATCGTCGGGCGGGAGCGACATGTGGTCACGATCGTCCGGGCGCGCCACCGCACCGAGCAACAAGGCCGCATCCTCGACGGTCCGGGTCATCGGCCCGGCGCAACGGCCGATGTACGGGGGATCGACGGGGATCCGCCCCAGACTCGGCTTGAGCCCGAACAGCCCGCAGTGCGCAGCCGGCAGACGAACCGAGCCGCCGATGTCGGTGCCGACATGCAATGGCCCGTAACCCGCGGCACCGGCGGCGCCGGCTCCCGAGGACGAGCCGGAGGTGTTCCGATCGAGCCGCCATGGGTTGCGCGTGATGCCGTGCAGCGACGACAGACCGGACGAAAGCATTCCGTAATCCGGCATCACGGTCTTGCCCAGGATGACCGCGCCCGCCTCGTGCAGCCGGGCGACCACGGGCGAATCGACGCTCTTCGGTCGCATGTCTCCGGCGGCGGTGCCGGACGGGGTCGGATCGCCCTTCGAATCGAGATTTTCCTTGACCGTGACGGGCACGCCATCCAGCGGTGACAACGGCCGTTTTTCACGCCACCGGGCCTCGGACTGCACCGCCGCTTCGCGCGCCTGTCCGGCATGCAGCCGGTAGAACGCATTCAGATGGGGCTCCCAGCGGTCGATGCGGGCCAGGACCGAGTCGACGACCTCGACCGGTGAGCACTCGCCGGCGGCATATGCGCGGCTCAGAGCAGCGGCATCGGTCTGGGCCAGATCGGACATCTCGGGTCTCCTCACTCGAACGACTAATAGGGGTATATACCTTGGCTTACAGCCTGACGCTGGTCCGCCGAGCCGCCAACCGAAGTCGAAGCGGCGCACCGGGATGATGACACGATCATCGTCGCCGACCGTTCGCCTGCCCCATCGCCACGCCCGCGTCGCAGGCCTTGCCACGTGAAGCCGGTCACGGCACGGTTGCGCCCGTTGCCGCAAACTGCCGCGCTGTTCAGGGCCGCGCTCCCCCGCGCGCCGGTCCGCCCAGACACCCCCCGACCCGATGCACGTCCTCATCACAGTCGACACCGAGGAGGAATGGGACTGGAACGGCGCCTACGCCGTCCGCGCTCCTGCCGTCTCCAATATTGCGAACCTGCCATGGTTCCAGTCGCTGTGCGAGCGCCACGGGCTGCGGCCGACGTATTTCACGAACCATCCCGTGCTCGCCGACCCGGTCGCACGCGAGACAATGGCAGCACTCGCCGAGCGTCCGGGCACCGAGATCGGTCTGCACATCCATCCGTGGAACACGCCACCGCTCGCGGGCGTCGACCAACCGAGTTCCGCCGAGACCTTCCTGGCCAACCTTCCGGAGGATCTGATCCGCCGAAAACTCGATTCGGTGCACGCAGCACTTGCCGGGATCGGCGTCCGGGGCACGAGCTTTCGGGGGGGGCGCTACTCGAGCAGCGCGCAGATCCGCAGACATCTGCAGGCACTCGGCTATCGCGCGGATTCCTCGATCGTGCCGTACACCACCTGGATGGACGAAGGGTCGCCCGACTACCGGGCCCGCGGGCTGTTGCCGACCAGAACCGAGCCCGGCGCGCCCGGCGAACCGGCGCTATGGGAGATCCCGCTCACCAGGGCCTTCACGCGCCCTCGTTTCGATCTCTGGGCAAGGGGCTTCACGCGCATCGAACGAAGCCCGCTGTTGTCGCGGATGCATCTGATCGGCATCGCGGCACGTCTGGGAATCGTGCGTCGATTCTGGCTCAACTTCGAAGTCAGGAATCAGCCCGAATGGTTCGCGCCGATCCGCCTCCTGCAGCGGCAGGGCGTGCCGCACATCTGCTTCTGCGTGCACAGCTCGTCGCTCGTTCCGGGTCCCGGTCCCTACAACCGCGATGCCGGCGACGACGAGCGCATTCGTACGAGAATCGAGCGCGTTTTCGAATGGCTCGCCGCGCAGCCGGACCTCGTACCGGCTACGGTCACCGAGTTGGCCGATCACCTGGAGCAAACCCGTGAAGATCATCGGCATCAGCCCGCTTGACAAGGACGTCACCGTCTCGTTCGTCGACAACGGCCGCGTGCTGTTCGCATGCGGCGAAGAAAGGCTTTCGCGGGTGAAGCTGCAGGATGGTTTCCCCCGCCGGGCGATCGCGGCCGGCCTCGAGTTCACGGGCTGGTCGGCATCGGACGTGGACAAGGTCGCCTACGGATTCTTCACTCACGATCAGGAGATGCGCCTGATCGACAAGTCGCTCGATCGGCACGCACGGTTGCACGGCGCGACGGACACGGCGCGATCACTGTCGCTGGTTCGTGCAGCCGCGGCTCGCGCGCACGACAGCCGCACGCGCGGCGCAATTCCCGGCCTGCCGGCCGGCGAGGAATTCATGGCGCCGAAGTCGCTGCCCAAGCGGCTGATCTACGGGGCGGTCGGACGCTGGGCCCGGCTGGACTGGTTCGCCCATCGCAGGGGCATGGACACCTGGCGTCGCGACGCGGATACCGAGCATGCGCTTCGCCAGCGTCAGATCGACGAGGGACTGGCGCGTTACGGCTGGCAGGACAGGCTCGTGCGTTTCCCCCATCACGACACGCACGCGGCCAACGCGTTCTACGGCTCCGGCTTCGACAGCGCCCTGGTCGTCACCTTCGACGGCTACGGCTCCGGTCAGGCCGGCGGGGTCTATCTGGGCGATGCCGAGGGGGTGCGGGCACTGGCGCGATTCCCCTTCCCGAATTCGCTCGGACAGTTCTACGAGCACGTCACGAGCGGTCTGGGTTTCAAGCCCGGCCGTCACGAAGGCAAGATCGTCGGTCTCGCCGCCTATGGCGATCCCGATCTGCTGGGCCCGGCCCTGCGCGCGCGCTTCGACATCCGCGACGGTTCGCCCGAGATGCTGGCCGCCGGCAACCTGCTGTTCACCCGGGCGCTGGCACTGCGCTTCAGCAAGCGTGACATCGCCGCCGCGTACCAGTCGGTGCTGGAGCAGGTGGCCTGTGAAGTCGTCGCCCACTGGCTGCGACAGACCGGGCAGACGCGCATCGTGGTCTCGGGGGGCGTACACGCGAACGTCAAGCTGAACCAGCGACTGCACGAACTCGACGGCGTGCAGGCCCTGTTCGTCTATCCGAACATGGGTGACGGCGGCTGCGGGACCGGCGCGGCCTGGCTGGTCGAGCCGCCCCCGGCCGGCAGCGGCCCGATCGACACCGTCTACTGGGGCCCCGGGTACGACGACGCCCGGATCCGTGCCGCGCTCGACGAGGCCGGCCTGGACTACGACCAGCCCGACGACATCGAAGACCGCATCGCGGAGGCGCTCGACGAGAACCGCATCGTGGGCCGCTTCAACGGACGGATGGAATACGGCCCCCGGGCACTGGGCAACCGCTCGATCCTGTACGCGCCCCGCGACCCGAGCGTCAACCAGTGGCTGAACCAGCAACTCGGGCGCACCGAATTCATGCCGTTCGCACCGGCAGCCCTCGCGAGCGAGGCCGACACCCTGTTCGAGAACCTCGCGGGCATCGGGAAGACGGCCGAATTCATGACGGTGACCGTGAACTGCACCGAGCGCATGAAGCGGCTCTGCCCGGCTGCCGTGCACGTGGACGGAACCGCCCGTCCGCAGCTCGTGACCGCGGATTCAAATCCGAGCTTTCACCGGATTCTGACCCGCTTCCACGAGCGCTCTGGAACGCCGGCGCTGATCAACACCAGTTTCAACATGCACGAGGAGCCGATCGTGTGCTCGCCGCAGGACGCGGTGCGCGCGTTCCTTCTCGGCAACATCGACTACCTGGCGATCGGCCCCTTCATGGTGCCGCATCCGAAACTGGCCGAGATCACGGCTTCTCGCTCGGGCGCAGCGGCTCAGACCGCGACGCAGCCCGCAGCCGCGACGGTCTGAGGCCGTGGCGGACGATCGTGCTCGTTCACCACGGCCCCTGACTCTCAACGTGGAAGCGAGCTGCTGCCCATGAGGAAGAGGTCGACTTCGCGGGCGCACTGACGACCTTCACGGATCGCCCAGACCACGAGCGACTGCCCGCGGCGGATATCGCCGCTCGCGAAGACCTTGTGCACGTTCGTGCGATAGCAGCCTTCACCGTCCGTGGTCGCCTTGGCATTGCCGCGGGCATCGGTCTCGACCCCGAATCCGCCCAGCACGTTGCCGACCGGTGAGACGAAACCCATGGCGAACAAAACGAGGTCGGCGGGGATCTCGAATTCGGACCCGGGCACCTCGACCATCTGCATCCGGCCGGTCTCCGGGTCCTTCTGCCACTCGACCCGCGCGGCAATGATGGCGCAGACGCGCCCCTTGCCGTCGTCCTTGAACGCCTTGGTGGTGATCGACCAGTCGCGCTCGCAGCCCTCCTCGTGCGAGGAGGAGGTGCGCAGCTTGGCCGGCCAGTAGGGCCAGGTCATCGGTCCGTCTTCCTGCTCCGGCGGACGCGGCATGAGTTCGATCTGGGTCACCGAGGCAGCCCCCTGCCGGTTGCTCGTGCCGACGCAGTCCGAACCGGTGTCCCCGCCGCCGATGACGACGACATGCTTGCCGGTGGCCAGGATCTGGTCCTCCAGCGAATCACCGGCGACCACGCGGTTCTGCAGCGGCAGGAAGGACATCGCGAAGTGGATACCGTCCAGCTCACGGCCGGGCACCGGGAGATCCCGCGGCTGCTCCGCGCCACCGGCGAGCACCACCGCGTCGAACTGCTCACGCAACTCGGCGGGTGAGATCCGTTCCCTGGAGAGGTTGACCACCGGGCCGAGGTCTTCCGAGTCGGCCACGAGCACGGAGGTCCGGAACTCGACCCCCTCGGCCTGCATCTGTTCGACGCGGCGATCGATGTGGGACTTCTCGAGCTTGAAGTCGGGGATGCCGTATCGCAGGAGACCACCGATACGGTCGTTCTTCTCGAACACGGTGACCGAATGACCCGCACGGGCGAGCTGCTGCGCGGCCGCCAGACCCGCCGGCCCCGACCCGACGACCGCGACGGTCTTGCCGGTCTTGTGAGCGGGCGGGCACGGCGCGACCCAGCCCATCTCGTAGCCCTTGTCGATGATCGCGTGTTCGATCGACTTGATGCCCACCGGGTCGCTGTTGATGTTCAGGGTACAGGCCGCCTCGCAGGGCGCCGGGCAGATCCGGCCTGTGATCTCGGGGAAATTGTTCGTCGAGTGCAGCGTATCCAGCGCCTGACGCCACTGGTGGCGATAGACGAGATCGTTCCAGTCCGGAATGATGTTGTTGATCGGGCAGCCGTTCTGACAGAACGG
>JAUIAI010000940.1 GCA_030425615.1 Gammaproteobacteria bacterium | reverse complement strand
ACGCGGAGAGCTGCCCGCCGTTGGCGAACGAGGTCTCCATCGCGGGATAACGATGCTGCTCGAACAGGGTGACGGCGTGGCCGCGGCGGGCGAGCGCATAGGCAGTGGTGACACCGGTGATGCCACCGCCGATGACGGCGATCGTGTGCATGGGTGAGGCTCCGAAGACGTCATTGGGGGCTGGCACGCGCGCGACACCGTGTCCGGCGTGCGCCCCCTCTGTGTCGGAACCTGAGAGATTCGCGGCGGCAGACCCTGCAACGTCTGGCGCCACTTGCTCCTGCGGTGGCCCGGGCGACGACACCGGGCACTCTCCAGAGAATTCACCGCGAACCCGCCCGCGCGTTACGCGCGGCCCGTGATGCGGCCCGACCGGTCCTTTTGCCTGAGAGTTTCCGGGGCGGTTGCTCCTTCGGCGCCGGCGCCTGGCGCCGGTCTCTCCCGATCGAGCCCGCAGTATAGGGGCGACCATCGACGCCTGCAATGGCCGTTTGTCACACACCAGCCTCGCCGCATCATTGACCGGGAACAGACCCCGCCGTCGCGGTTGGCGCTAAGGTCGAAACCATCGGTCATCCGGTGTGGAGGTGGGAGATGCGTGCCGTATCCGCCACGGGGAGACCTCATCGGTTTCTTCCCGTTCTGTTGATTGCGTGGGCGCTGCTGGCCGGCCCGAACCCCTCGGGCGCGCAACCGCGCCCCGATCCCGTCATGGTGTTCGACCGGGTCAACGAGCCCGTCGAACGGGCGTTCAGTGTGCTCGTGCCCCAGGGCTGGCGGATCCGGGGCGGCATCGTCCGGGTGGATCCGCTCGCCCGCGGCGGCCCGGCACAGTCCATCGCGGCCAAAGTGGACTTCGCCGTCCTCTCGGACGAAGACGCCACCGTAGCCGTGCGGTGGCTGCCCGATACCCTCTACGCCGATATGAGCGCCAGCCCGGCGGCCGCCCACGGCCTGTTCCCGCCGGGTAGCCACTATCAGGGAATGACGGTGCTTGCGCTGACCGGCGCAGCGGATTTCACCCGGCGGTGGCTGCTGCCGGCGCTGCACCCCGACGCTTCGGAGCTGCGGATCGTGCGTCAGTCGGCAGCCCCGGAGGTCGCCACCGCCCACACCCGTCTGGCCCGTTCACTGATCCCGGCGATCGACTTCACGCACGACGCCGCCGCCACGATCATCGAGTACGAGGACGGCGGTGTCAGTTATCGCGAGTCACTGTTCGTCGTCGTCGAGAACTGGGGCCGGGCCGGCGCGGGCATGTGGGGCACGAAGGACGTCCTGGTCGCCCGCGCCCCGGCGGCCGTGTTCGATGCCTGGCAACCGGTGCTGGGCATCATCCAGAGCTCCGTCAGGGTCGATGCGCAATGGCTGGCCGGTGAGATCCGCGGGCAGATCCGCCGCGGCGAGATCGCCGCGCGGACCATGGCGGAGATCCAGCGTATCGGCCGGGAGATCACGGAACACCGCCGGCTGACCCATGCCGAGATCCACAATGACATGTTCCTCGCGCTCACCGGGCAGGAG
>JAUIAI010000939.1 GCA_030425615.1 Gammaproteobacteria bacterium | reverse complement strand
CACGGCGATGTCGCTGACCATGGCGAGACAGGGGCTCGGGATCGCGCGCCTGAACACGGCCGCCGCACATCAGGCGATCGCCGGGGGAGAGATCGTCGAAGTGCTGGCGCCGCACCGGGACCCCCGCCGCTTCCCGATCTACGCGGTCATGATGCCGGACCGCCACCGGCTGCCGAAGATCCGTGTCTGCGTCGCTCACTTCGCGGCGGTGTTCGGCCAGGTGGTGGATCTGGCTTCCGGCCCGGTTCGGTCCCGCCAGGCACGCCGGCCTCAGGCTTCCGGTGGTCGTTCGAAGGCGCGGTAGACGGCATCCTCGGCCGAGATGTAGGGCCCGATCTCGCGCAGGATGCCTGTCGCGCGGCCTTCCGCCACGAGACGGTCGCACACCGCGTCGAAGTCGCTTCGTTCGCAATAGCTGTTGCGCGCGCTCACCAGCACGACCCCCCCCGGCCGGACGGCGTCGATCAGGTGTCGCATCGATTCCGGCGGAACGTGACCGAGCGTGAACACGCCGCAGGCCAGTGCCAGGTCGTAACCGGATGCATCGATCTGCGCGGCCAGCGGTCGGTTCAGGTCGACACGACCCCGCAGGCGGCGGTAGGCACCGGTCGCACGCGCCCGCTCGACCATCTCCTCGCTCAGGTCGAACCCGTCCAGTTCGCAGTCCAGAACCGCCCGAAGTCGCACGCCGAGGAGGCCCGTGCCGCAGCCCGCATCCAGCGCCCTGAGCTTCGGGCGTCCGGCGGCGGGCAGGATCCGGCCTTCGTCGCGCAGGCGCATCACGAGCCGGGTCATCGTGTCCGGCGCGGTATAGCGCTCGGCCTGCAGATCGTCGTCGTAGTCGCCGGCCCAGCGCGCATAGAGTGACTCGATGCGCTCGTTGGTGCCGTCCAGCGAAAGCGCCGCGCGCACCCGTTCGTTCGTCTTGTCGTGATCATTCATCGTCGGTCTCCCCGGCTCGGTCGTCGGACCGCCCATTATCGACCGCCGCTGTTTCGCGCCGGCGACGGGCCGGCCGGGCGTGTCCCGCGTGCGCCGACGCAGGTGTACTCTTGGCCACGATGAAACTGTCGATCACTCTCAACGACGAACCGGTACAGGTCGAGACCGATCCGGCGATGCCCGCGCTCTGGCTGCTGCGGGACGTGCTGGAACTCACCGGAACCAAGTATGGCTGCGGCATCGGCATGTGCGGAACCTGCACCGTGCTCGTCGATGGTGAGGCACAGCGAGCCTGCGTGCTCCCATCGGCCGCGCTCGACGGACGTCGGGTACAGACCATCGAAGGGGTGGGGCACACCCTGATCGCATCGCTTCAGCGGGCCTGGCTGCGTCGGCAGGTTCCGCAGTGCGGCTATTGTCAGAGCGGCATGATCATGGCGGCCGCCGCACTGCTCGCGCGATCGGAATCCCCCTCGGCGGACGAGATCCGCGAGCAACTGACGGTGCTCTGCCGCTGCGGCACCTACCAGCGCGTCGTGCAGGCCATCGTCGACGTCTCCGAGGAACTCGTCAGAGGTCAGTCG
>JAUIAI010000938.1 GCA_030425615.1 Gammaproteobacteria bacterium | reverse complement strand
TGGCGCGGTGGCGCTCCGGTTTGTCCTTGCCCCGGCGGGGCGGATCGGGAGAATCCGCGCCCCGCGTCCTTGCCGCGCCCCGGAAGCGGGCGGAGGAATGGACGGGCAAGTCGAAGGTCATGGCTGAGAACGCGACTCTGGAATCGATCGGCGAGTGCCTGCGCGAGCACGACTCCTTCGTCCTGCTCGGCCATGTCCGGCCGGATGGCGATGCGATCGGATCGGTGATCGCGCTGGGACTGGCGCTGGAGGCGGCGGGGAAGTCGGTGCGCCTGCTCAACGAGGACGGCGTGCCCGAGGGGCTCGGCTTCCTCGAGGGCGCCGAACGGGTCGAGCGACCCGGCGGCGAGCCGGTCGAGGCCGAGGTCGTCGTAATACCAGGGCGAGACGTTGTAGCGCGTCCAGACGATCCGCTCGTCGAGCAGTACCGCGCGCGGCTGCAGCGCCAGCGCGCGTCCCAGTTCGAGAAACCGCTGCTGCCCGCCGCTCATCGCGCCCGCGGCCTGCTTGCGCTTGTCCTTGAGCATGGGAAACTGCGCATAGGTGCTCTCGAGTGCGTTCTGGACTCTGACCTTGTCTTTGCGAAACGTCCAGCAGGCGAGCTTCAGGTTGTCTTCGACGCTGAGTTCACCGAACAGGCTGCGCCCCTGGGGGACCAGGGCGACGCCGTGGACCAGGAAGCGCCACGGCGCCATGCCGGTGACGACCTTGCCGTCGATCAGCACGTCACCCGCCACGGGTTTGAGTAGACCGTACAGAGTCCGCAAGGCGGTGGATTTGCCCGCGCCATTGGGGCCGATGACACCGGTGATGCCACCCGCTTTCACCACGAGGGACAGCGATTGCAGAATGCGGATGTCGCCATGATAGGCAACGTCGACGTCACGCAGTTCGAGGATCGCTGCCTCGGAGTCGGTCGGCCGTGAGGCCGATGGGTGGACCTGGTCGGTCATGGATCAATTCCCCAGGTAGGCCTCGACGACGGCCGAGTTGCTGCGAATCTCGTCGACCGTGCCCTCGGCGATCACCTGACCCTCGTTGAGCGCGACGACCCGGTCAGACAGGCGATAGATGGAGGTCAGGTCGTGACTGATCAGCAAGACGGTCTTGCCGGCCGAGGCGATGGCTTCGATCTGCTCGATCATGAACTTGCACAGGACTGGATGCACACCGGCGAAAGGCTCGTCGAGCATGACGACTTTCGGGTCGGGCATCAGCATTCGCGCCATCTCGAGCAGCTTCTGCTGACCGCCCGAGAGTTCTTCCGAGAAGTTGTGCCGCAGATCGATCAGTCGCATGCGCTCGAGCATGGATTCGGCCTGGCCGACCAGCGCTGCGTCGGATTCCGGGCGATCCAGCACCGGCACCAGCAGGTTGTCGATGAGCGACATACGCCTGAAGACCCGCGGAATCTGGAAGGTGCGCCCTACCCCGAGCCTGGCCACTTCGTGCGGGGTCAGCCCGGTACTCGGCTGCCCGCCGATCTTGATCTGGCCTTTGTCCGGCCGGTAGATGCCGCAGATGCAGTTCATCAG
>JAUIAI010000043.1 GCA_030425615.1 Gammaproteobacteria bacterium | reverse complement strand
CGATCTGTTCACGGGTCAAAGGTGGGCGTGTGGCGTTGCGGCCCGACGGGTCGCCTATCAGAGCGGTGAAATCGCCGATCAGGAAGATCACCGTATGCCCGAGGTCCTGCAGCTGGCGCATCTTGTTCAGGACCACGGTGTGTCCCAGGTGCAGGTCCGGCGCCGTCGGATCCAGACCGAGCTTGATACGCAGCGGACGGCCCTGTTTCTCGCTTCGCGCGAGCTTGTCCACCCACTCCTGCGCCACGATCAATTCGTCGCATCCGCGACGTGTGACCGCCAATGCCTCGCGAACACTGTCGCTTATCTGCCTGTTGTCGCCGTTCATACCGTCCCACGGTCAGCCCTTCGGCCGCCGTTCCGTATAATCTGTGAACTAATTACTGGTCGAGCCAGGGGTTCTTGTCGTACCTGACGCCGTGAGCGGCGGTCGACACCGGGTTCGGAGGACTGAAGTGTATCGAAGCGACGATGCCGGCCGGCCAGACGACTCCAGCCTTTGACCCAGTCTTCATGCCGATAAGCCCTGTCAAACTCGGTCTCTCGAGCCTCATCGCGATGGGCGTGGCGGTCACGGCGTTCGGCGTTTCGGCCCCTATCGAACAGGGTTCGGCCCGTCACCGCGTCGTCGTCGACAAGCTCGTGGTGCCGTCCGCGTCAGCGAACTCCTTCGAGACCACCCGTCACACGCTGATCGTTCAGGAAGGCGACACGCTCGACCGCATGCTGCTGCGCGCCGGCGCCCTCGATGCGGAGTTCATGGACTTCGCCGCCCAGAACGAAGAGGCCAGACGTCTCTTCGAACTGGCGCCCGGAGAGCAGCTTCATGCGCTGGTCGATTCGATCGGCCGGGTGCAGGAAGTGCGTTACTCGCTCGGCGAAGAAGGCCTTGACCTGGATAACGGCCAGGCCACCCGCCTGCTCGTGCGCCGGAAACACGGCGAGTTCGAAGCGGGACTGCAACGAATCGACCTCATCCGCAACAGCCGGATCGGATACAGCCGCATCGTCTCGAGCCTGTTCGGGGCCACCAACGGTGCCGGGATTCCGGACAAGGTCGCCAGCCAGATCGTCGACGTGCTGGGCGGCGAGATCGACTTCCAGCGGGATCTGCGCCAGGGCGACGAACTCCGGGTCATCTACGAGACGCTCACGGAGCCGGACCGCCTCGACACCGAGTACCCTGGCAAGCTGCTGGCCGTGGAACTCATGGGGCAGGGACGGCAGCACAACGCCATGTGGTTCGTCCACCCCAACGGGTCGGGGCAGTACTACGACTTCGAGGGCCGCGCGAGCCGCAGCTTCCTGCGCTATCCCATCGAATACGCCAGAATCAGCTCCGGGTTCACGCGGGCGCGCTGGCACCCGATTCTCGCCCGCAGGGTGCCCCACCGCGGCACGGATTTCGTCGCCGCCCCCGGCACGCGCATCCGTGCCAGCGGAACCGGCACCGTGGAGTTCGTCGGCAGCCAGCGCGGCTACGGCAAGGTGGTCATCCTCCGCCATGAGAAGGGCATCACGACCCTGTATGCGCACATGCAGGGTTTTGCCAGGGGTCTTGCTCGCGGTGACCGTGTCCGTCAGGGTGATGTCATCGGCTACGTCGGGTCGAGCGGCTGGGCCACCGGCCCGCATCTTCATTACGAGTTCCGGGTTCGCGGCCAGCATCAGAATCCTCTGACGGTCAAGCTTCCTGAGGCGCGTCCGCTTGGCGAAGACCTGCGACGACTGCACGCGGCGCGTGCGGTTCAATTGCGCGCCCAACTGGATCAGATCGACACGATCCAGCTCGCCGGTCGCTTCGAGTAACGGTGGCCGGCACCGCCATCGGCCTGATGTCGGGCACCAGCCTCGACGGGGTCGATGCCTGTGCGGTCGCATTCGACCCAGCGCCCCGCCTGATCGGGGAAAGCAGCGTTCGGCTCTCCCCGGATTTGCGCCAGAGCCTGCTGTGGCTCGCCACCGGTGAAGGTCCGGCCCCGGACGACCCCATCGACACCCTCGGCCGTGCACGCCGTGACCTGGCCGACGCCTATGCCGAGGCGGTGAAGGCCCTGCCGGCCGATGTCCGCGCAGGCGCGCTCTGCGTCGGCGCCCACGGACAGACCATCCGGCACCGGCCCGACGAAGGCTTCAGCCTGCAGATCATCGATGGCGCCCGACTCGCGCAGCGCATCGGCCTGCCCGTGGTCACCGATCTGCGCAGCGCGGACGTCGCACTCGGAGGACAGGGCGCCCCGCTGGTTCCTCCGTTCCATCTCGCGGCATTCGGCGGACTGGGCGGCCGGCCGGCCGTGGTCAACATCGGCGGTATCGCAAACGTCACGATCCTCGAACCCGAAACGCGGACGATCGTCGCAGGATTCGATACCGGTCCCGGCAACCGTTTGCTCGACGACTGGATCGCCCGCAGCCTGGGCAGGCCCTTCGACGACGGGGGCCGCTGGGCGGCCACGGGCAGGGTCGACGAAGCGCTGCTCGAACATCTCCTGGACGATCCCTTCTTCGCGCTCGCGCCCCCGAAGAGCACGGGCCGCGAACAGTTCAATCTGAACTGGCTCGACCAAAGACTCCGGGCGTTCGGCGGCCGACACGCCCCCGAAGACGTTCAGGCCACCCTGCTCGCCCTCACCGCGACCTCCATTGCCCGGGCCGTCACGCCGTTCGGCGCCGACCGCGTCGTCATTTGCGGCGGGGGTGCCCGTAACGACGCACTCCTCAGAGCGCTCAGCGACCGGCTGGGGACGATCGACTGCGGCCCGAGCGACGCGCTCGTCGCCGTACCGCCGCAAGCCGTGGAAGCCATGGCGTTCGCCTGGCTGGCGTGGCAGCGCTGGCACGCCTTACCGGCCAATTCGACGGCCGCCACGGGGGCACGCGGCCCCGCCGTACTCGGGGCACTCCATCTGCCGCCGCCATCGCTTTGAACGCGCTGATGCGCCTGTCGCGCGGGCCCTGTCGTTTTCCCTGGCCTTGAACGAGAAAACGCCCGCGAAGCGGGCGTTTTCATCAAGCCTGGCAGACAGCCGTCAACGACTGTCCGAGCGGGAAACCTAATCAGACAGCAAAGCTCGAGCCGCAGCCGCAGGTGGTCGTGGCGTTCGGATTCTTGATGACGAACTGCGCCCCCTGGAGATCTTCCTTGTAATCGATCTCCGCGCCCACCAGATACTGGTAGCTCATGGCATCGATGAGCAGGGTCACCCCACCCTTCTCCATGACCGTATCGTCTTCGGCGGTTTCCTCGTCGAACGTGAAGCCGTACTGGAAACCCGAGCAGCCTCCCCCCTGGACGAACACACGCAACTTGAGGGCTTCGTTACCCTCTTCGTCGATGAGTTCCTTCACTTTGGTGGCAGCACTGTCGGTGAAGACCAACGGCGCGGGCATTTCGGTCATTGCGTTCATTCGAATACCTCCGAAACACAGTGTATTGGCAGGCCGCACCGCAGCGCACCATAGCCACGACAACGCCACGGTCTTGAGCCGCGCCCGGACAACGCCGGCGCGCGCCGCGGCGTCGCCGTCAGGGCAGCACCGGAACGTGCAGCAATCCGGCGGTCTCCGGAAGGTCGAACATGAGGTTCATCACCTGAACCGCCTGTCCGGAGGCTCCCTTGACCAGGTTGTCCTCGACCGCGAGCACCATCAGGAGGTCACTGCCCGGCGGACGATGGACGGCGATCCGCACCATGTTCGACGCCCGCACCGATCGCGTCTCCGGGGTCGAACCCGGGGGCATCACATCCACGAATGGCTCGTCCCGATACCTCGACTCGTACAGGGCCTGGAAGTCCGCCTCGCGACCGGCATCCGTCAGCCGCGCGTACAGGGTGGCGTGGATTCCGCGGATCATCGGCAGGAGATGCGGCACGAAGGTCAGCCCGACGCGGCGACCCGCGATCGCCGCGAGCCCCTGCTCCGTCTCGGGCCAGTGACGGTGCCCCGCCACACCGTACGCCTTGAAATTGTCGCCGGCCTCGGCCAGCAGGGTTCCCACCTCGGCCTTGCGGCCGGCGCCGGACACACCGGATTTGCAGTCGGCGATGATGCCCTCGGGTTCGACCAGGCCACCCGATGCCGGTTCCAGAACGGGCAGCAACCCAAGTTGCATGGCCGTCGGATAGCAACCCGGCATGCCCACGACACGTGCCGAACGGATGGCTTCGCGGTTGACCTCTGGCAGTCCGTATACCGCCTCTTCGAGCAACGAGAGCGCCGAATGGGGCATCTTGTACCAGCGCTCGAACTCGGCGGGTGACTTGAGCCGGAAGTCGGCCGCGAGATCGATGACCCGGACCCCGGCCGCCACCAGACCGGGAGCCTGCGCCATGGCCACGCCGTGGGGCGTCGCGAAGAAGACCACGTCGCATCCCACCAGGGCATCATCCGACGGCTCGCTGAAGGCGAGATCCACGACGCCGCGCAACGAGGGAAACATGCCTGAAACCGGCTGGCCGGCCTCGGACCGGGAAGTGATCACCCGAAGTTCCGCATGCGGATGCCGGGCCAGCAAACGAAGCAACTCGACGCCGGTGTACCCGGTGCCGCCCACGATACCCACTTTGATCATGTTCTCGTCCCGTCGAAATGCCGTGGCCGATAGCCGGCCCGACGTGGTTTCACGATGGCGGCAGCGCGGTTGCCGCCTTGGCCCACCTTGCGAGCGCTGAAACGCAGAAAGCCGGGCGAACCCGGCTTTCCCTCGATGCGTCGAACGCCGACCCGGGTGTCAGCGCTTCGAGAACTGCTTGCGACGTCGGGCCTTGTGCAGACCGACCTTCTTACGCTCGACTTCACGGGCATCCCGCGTGACGAGTCCGGCCTGCGACAGAGTGGGCTTCAACCCCTCGTCGTACTCGATCAGGGCACGCGTGATTCCGTGCCGGACCGCACCGGCCTGCCCGGACTCACCGCCACCACGGACATTGACCATGATGTCGAAGGTGTCGACGTTGTTCGTCAACTCCAGCGGCTGGCGCACGATCATCTGACCGGTCTTGCGGGCGAAGAATTCGTCCACCGGCTTGTTGTTCACCATGATGCGGCCGGAACCCCGCTTCATGAACACCCGGGCGACCGACGTCTTGCGCCGACCCGTGCCGTAGTTGTACTCGCCGATCATGCCTGCATCTCCAGCACTTTGGGTTGCTGCGCCGCATGCGGGTGGTCGCCGCGCGCATAGATCTTCAGCTTCTTCAGCATGGCATAGCCGAGCGGCCCCCTGGGCAGCATGCCCTTGACCGCGAGCTCGAGCGCCCGACCGGGCCGGCGCGCCTGCAGCTTCTCGAAGCTGTCTTCGTAAACGCCACCCGGATAGCCCGAATGCCGGTAGTAGATCTTGTCCGTGGCCTTGTTGCCGGTGACGCGGATCTTGTCCGCATTGACCACGACGATGAAATCGCCGGTGTCCACGTGCGGCGTGTACTCGGGCTTGTGCTTGCCGCGCAACCTGCGCGCGATCTCGGCGGCGAGCCGCCCGAGAACCTGCCCGTTGGCGTCGACGACATACCAGTCGCGCACGACCTCGGCGGGCTTGGCGGAAAACGTTTTCATGAAAGCCTCTAGCTCAATGGCGGGCGGCAACCTCACGGCCCGCCGCGGTGGCGCCTGCGAAAGACGCCCGCCGAACCTACCCCGGCGCGGGCCAACGGATGGACGAACCTACCGCTCACTCGGCACACGGCCAGAACGACGAATTCTGGAAAGCCCGACAGTATATCCTGCTGCCGTGCCTTGCGTCAAAGCCAATGGGCGGGCGTTGCGCTACCGGCAAGAAAAAGCCCGGGACTCGCCCGGGCTGAATCCACCTAAGGAGGAGGGTGGAGGAGACAAAAGAGGGACCGCCTAAGCGATCGATGAATCCATCTTATCGCTCATTTTTGTGCAATGCAAGAAAAACTTGATGAACTCCGAGTGGCATGCCGAGACGGAGCGTTCGACCCCCAACCGACCTGCATGAGCAAACACGGGGAAGCAGCGCGGCGCCGATTTAAAACGCGAAAACGCATATAACGGCTTTTCATACCGAAGCCGAGAAGATTTGAACGGATCATTATCGCTGTGATTTTCATAGTTCTTCTTTTTAATAGATATCGACTATAACACCAGGCGGCCCTCCAGCTTCCCGTCACACCGCCCATGATCCCGTTCGGGGACGTCGAAACACTTTCGATGCAGGGCGGAACCACGACTTGCTGCTTTGCACCATCACGGCGCCGATCCCGGCCCCGTCTGGTGCGCGCCCCATCGCGGGGCATCGCGGAGATCACCGGTCCGTGGGGCCGCACGACGCCACGCGGGCATACTGGCGGATCGAATCAACCCGGTGCCTGGAGACCGATCAGTTATGGAATGCACGCTCAAATGGACCGGCCCGGAAGGCATGAGCTTCCTGGCCACGACCGGCAGCGGACACGCAGTGGTGCTCGACGGTGCTCCCGAGGGCGGGGGTCACAATCTGGCGCCCCGCCCGATGGAGATGGTGCTCGTCGGATCAGGCGGGTGCACGGCCTACGACGTGGTGGTGATCCTGCGCAAGAGCGGCCAGGATGTCCGGGGCTGCGAGGTGAAGCTGCAGGCCGAACGCGCCGAAACGGACCCCAAGGTGTTCACGCGCATCCACTATCCCTTCATCGTCCGGGGACGCAACCTGAGGCGAAACCTCGTGGAGCACGCGATCCGGCTGTCCGGCGAGAAGTACTGTTCGGCTTCGATCATGCTCGGCAAGACCGCGGCCATCACACACGACTTCGAACTGATCGACGAAGCGACAGAAGCGGACTGATCCTCCGCGCGGCCAGCCCGGGGGCCGAACCGAACGAAAGTGTCGGAACGTCAGACACTCCTACAAATTGTTACAGATAGTGTGCCGTGCGGGTCATGATCCGGGCCGTCGCTCGCATGGCGGTCCGCACCGGCCAGGGCATAGGCGCCGCCCCGTTACGGCGCGCCGTCGCGGCATGGGCCGCCTCGTCGCGCTTCATCTGGGCAACGATGGCCCGGGACCGCCGGTCACCCGCCGGCAGTCGCTGCAGATGTGAGTCCAGGTGTGCCTCCACCTGGCGTTCGGTCTCGTCCATGAATCCCATGCTCACCCGGTCTCCGGCGAGCCCGGCCGCGGCCCCTAGCGCCAGGGAGCCTGCGTACCAGAATGGATTGAGCACCGAAGGTCGGTCACCGAGTTCGTCCAGACGCTGCGCGAGCCATGCCAGGTGATCCCGCTCCTCCCGGGCCGCACGCTCGAAAGTCGCGCGGGACCGCGAATCCCGGGCGGTCAGGGCCTGCCCTTCGTACAGCGCCTGGGCACAGATCTCACCGACATGATTGACCCGCATGAGCGCGCCGGACAGGCGGCGCTCATGCGGGCTCAGTCCGTCCGAAGCCGATTGCTCGGAGCCGCCGGCAGCCTGCGCAGCGTCACCGACGGGCGCCGGACCCGCCGGGTTCGGCCGACCCGACTGCACCCTGCCCTCCAGGATGTTCAGCGCGCGTTGGGCAGCCGCGAGCAGGCGGTCGGTCGGGCCCAGGGTTCTGACGGTCATGTCAAGCATCCGGCTTGTTGCGGGTCGGCCACAGGATAGGGAAAAAATGGACTCCGAGCGAGCACGAAACTTTGACCCGGGGTCGAATTTGGCGAGAATAAACCTGACTTCTTGCCGGGGCACTCGTTCGGTACTCGGGGAGTTGCGGTGGATGACCAGCCACCATTGATTTAAAGACCTTAGGAGATTACTCAATGAAGAAATCGCTCATCGCGGTAGCGGTCGCTGCAGCCCTCCCCGCCGCAGCTTTCGCGCAGTCCAACGTCACGCTGTACGGTATCGGTGACATCAACCTCGAGTTCCGGAACGACGCCGCGAACGGCGGTACCGACAGCAGCATCGGCATGAGCTCGGGCGGTCAGTCCGGCTCGCGCTGGGGCGTCAAAGGTGCCGAGGATCTGGGTGGCGGTCTGCAGGCCATCTTCCAGTTCGAGTCGGCCATCGGCGCCGATGACGGCACCGGTAACGACCAGTTCACCCGTCAGTCGCGCGTCGGCCTGAAGGGCGGCTTCGGCGAACTGCGTTTCGGCCGTCAGTACACGCCGATTTTCTGGTCGTCGATCGGTTATGACTTCACCGGCTTCGGTCTGCAGAACAACCACGTGGCCATCGCCGGTTCGGCTGTCCGCTGGAGCAACTCGGTCGAGTACCGCAACAACTTCGGCCCGATCCGCGTGATCCTCGGCTACTCGTTCGACGAGGCCAACGCCAACGACAACGACAACATGGGTCTTGGTGTCAACTATGACGGCGGCAACTGGGGCGTGGGCTTCGGCTACCACGACGAGTCGACCGCTGCCAGCGACGAGACCATCATCCACGTCGGCGGCAAGATGGCCCTTGGCTCGCTGTCGCTGGGCCTGAACTACGGCCAGTCGGACCTCGGCCAGGCCGGTGGCGCCGGTGACCGTACCGACATCGACCTGTCGGTCGCCCTCAAGGTGGGTGCTGCCGGAAACATCTTCCTGAACGTGCTGAACAAGGAAGTCGACGGCGGCAACGACCAGATGGATATCGGCCTGTCGTACACCCACAACCTGTCCAAGCGCACCAACTGGTACGCCACGTACGGTATGGACCGCATCGACAACGCCGAAGACCCGTCGGTGTTCCAGCTGGGTATTCGTCACAAGTTCTAAGCTGGTTCGGCCTTCGCGCCGAATGTGAAGTGACTCGAGCGCCGGAGAAATCCGGCGCTTTTTTTTTGACCGCGCGGTTCGGGCTTACACTCCATTTATTTCAAGCCTGAAGTATTTCTTCGAGCATGCGCGAAGTGGACCTGGAGACCCGAGTCACCGACGCCGACCACACGGCACTGCGGCTCTGGCTGCGCCTGCTCACCTGCACCAACCTGCTCGAGGCCGACATCCGGCACCGCCTGCGGGCCCGCTTTGCCTGCACCCTGCCCCGCTTCGACCTGCTCGCCCAACTGCAGCGCTCGGAGGAAGGCCTGCGCATGAGCGAACTTTCCCGCCGGCTGATGGTTACGGGAGGCAACGTCACCGCCCTGACGGAACAACTGCAGGCCGAAGGATGGCTGACCCGCTCGCCTCAGCCCGGCGACCGGCGCGTCACCCGTGTCCGCCTGACCGAAGAAGGCCGGCGTCGGTTCACCGCCATGGCAAGCGAACACGAACAGTGGATCGATTCGCTGCTCGCACCGCTGAACCGTCAGGAACAGCAAAACCTGCTCGGCCTGCTCGGCAAGCTCAAAGCGGGAATGCGCACCGGCGCCTCAACCACACCGGAATCCGACTCATCCGAGGAACCGTCACCATGACTCCCAGCGAATCGCCCTCCCCTTCCCCGCTCAACCGGGCACGACGACGTGCGTTCGCCGCTCATCGCGCGGAGCACTTCGGTTTCGAGGTGTCGGAGGCCGGCGTGGCCACCGTCACGCTGAACCGGCCCGAGCGCAAGAACCCGCTGACCTTCGACTCGTATGCCGAACTGCGCGACCTGTTTCGTGATCTGGTCTATGCCACAGACGTCCGCTGCGTGATCCTGACGGGCGCCGGCGGCAACTTCTCCTCCGGCGGCGACGTCCACGAGATCGTGCGCAGCGTGCGCACCGACGCCGGCGGCGTGTTTCGGATCGCGGGCCTCGAGGCGGGATGCTGGTGGGTGGGTCCGTCCGCCCGCAACTCGCGACTCCGCGGACCGGATGCGCTCGCGCCCTGGGCCACGATCCTCGACCTGCGCGCGGGCGCCGCGCCCGAG
>JAUIAI010000042.1 GCA_030425615.1 Gammaproteobacteria bacterium | reverse complement strand
CCTCCGTGTAGCATCGTTGGTCGCCATGCACGATTCGAACAGGAGACCCCGATGGCCGAGATCGCCGAAAGTACCCCCCGGGTGAACCCCGACGCGCTGCCCGTCGAGCACTTCGACGTGCTCATCGTGGGGGCGGGCATTTCGGGGGTCGGCGGAGCCTGGCATCTGCAGCACCACCGACCTGGCACCTCCTACGTGATCCTGGAGTCGCAGGCGGACTTCGGCGGCACCTGGCGGACCCACCGCTACCCCGGCATCCGCTCGGACAGCGATCTCTACACCTTCGGCTACGGCTTCAAGCCGTGGACGGGCGCCCCCATTGCCACGGCCGAGGAGATCCTCAAGTACATGGACGAGGTCATCGAGGAGAACGACCTCGGACGCCACATCCGCTACCGGCACGAGATCCAGGCCGCCCGCTGGAGCAGCGAGGACCGTCGCTGGACGCTCGACGTCGTGCAACTGGACACAGGCGAACGGCGGCGCTTCTCCTGCGGGTTCCTCTGGATGTGCCAGGGTTACTACCGGCACAGCGAGGGCTACACGCCCGAGTGGCCGGGGATGGAAGACTTCGCGGGGCGCATCGTGCATCCCCAGACCTGGCCGCAGGACCTGGACTACAGCGACATGCGGGTGGCGGTCATCGGCTCCGGCGCCACGGCGGCCACGCTGATCCCGGCCATGGCGGGCAAGTGTCGGTACATCACCATGCTGCAGCGCACGCCCACCTATTTCGTGACCGGGCGCAACGCCAACGCGCTGGCCGACATGCTGCGCGAGCTGGAAATCAAGGAGGAGTGGATCCACGAGATCGTGCGGCGCAAGATCCTGTTCGACCAGCAGAACATCGTGCGCAGGTCCTTCGAGGAGCCGGACAAGCTGCGCGCCGAACTGCTGGACGGCGTGCGTGCGATCCTGGGCGACGACTTCGACATCCAGAAGCACTTCAGCCCGGGTTACCGTCCCTGGCACCAGCGTATTGCCTTCATTCCCGACGGCGATCTCTTCAAGGCGGTCCGGGACGGGCACGCGTCCGTGGTCACAGACGAGATCGACCGCTTCGTGCCGCAGGGCATCCTGCTGAAATCCGGCGAGGTGCTCGAGGCCGATCTGATCGTCACCGCCACGGGCTTCAATCTGAACGTGCTCGGCGACATCGATTTCACCGTCGACGGCAAACCGCTGGATTTCGCCGACACGGTCACCTGGCGGGGCGCCCTGTTCACCGGTGTGCCCAACCTCGCCTGGGTGTTCGGCTATTTCCGTGCGAGCTGGACGCTGCGGGCCGACATGCTGGCCGAGTTCGTCTGCCGGCTGCTCGACCACATGGATGCCCGGGGTGCCACCCGGGTGGTGCCCGAGTTGCGCGATCAGGACGCCGACATGCCGCTGCTGCCCTGGGTCACCGAGGAGAACTTCAACCCCGGTTATCTGCAGCGCGGCATGGCGCTGTTGCCCAAGCAGGGCGACCGCCCGCCCTGGCAGCACAGCCAGGACTACTGGCGCGACAAGGAAGAACTGCCCGCGGCGGATCTGGACGACGGTTCACTGCGCTTCGACTGACATGCCCCATCTCGATTCCCTGCCCGAGAACGCATCGCTCGTGGATCTCTACCGGGCGCACCCGCGGGTGGCCGCCGCGGCGCTGGCGCTCAATGACGCGGTCATGCGCCAGCCGGGCCCGTTCACCCCGGCGCAGCGCGAGGCCATTGCCGCCTATGTGTCGACCCTGAACGCCTGTCAGTACTGCACGGGCCTGCACTCGAACGCGGCCGTGCGGCTGGGTATGGCGCCGGACGAGGTCGCCGCCGTCTGTGAACGACCGGAAGCGCCGGACGATCCCCGCCTGGTGCCCGTGCTGGCATACGTTGCGAAGCTGACGATGGCAGCGTCCACGGTGACCCGCGACGACGTCCGCCGGATTCTCGATGCCGGCTGGGACGACCAGGCGGTCTCCAGCGCGGCGTTCATCACGGCGGTCTATGCCTTCATGAACCGCATCGTCGACGGGCACGGCATCCGCGCGGATGCGGCGGGCATCGAGGCCGGCGGCAAGCGTCTGGCCGAGCTCGGTTATGCCGGGATCGCCGCGATGATCGCGCCGGGTGAGGCCGGTTGACGGGCCAGAGCGGGTGAAGGTTCCCCGATGAAGCGCATGAGTGCCCTGGAGGGCACGCATCGTCGCCGCCTGCACGAAGGGGCCGCGCTGAGCGCGCTCGCCGCGGTGCTCTGGATTCCGCAGGCGGCGCTGATCGCGGTGGCGATCGGAGCGCTCGCAGGCACCGACGTCGGACTCCCCGTGGGCCCGGCCGCCGCGGGTGTCGTAGCCCTGGCGGTCGTACGGGCGGTGCTCGAGTGGATCGGCGGCGGGCGCGCGTTCCGGGCGGCGGGGGAGGTGGTGTCGGCCGCGCGTGCCCAGCTGGCCCGACACGTGGCCACGCGCTCCCCGCGCGACGCGGACCGTACCCAGGCCGGCACGCTGGCCAGCCTCGGCGCCGAGAAGCTCGACATGCTGCAGCCCTTTCTCGTGCGCTATTCGACGGCGCGGGTGCGGGCGGCCGTCATGCCGCTGGCCGTGCTGGTCGTGGTGGCCTGGTACTCCTGGGCGGGCGCGCTGATCCTGGTGGTGGCTGGCCCTCTCATCCCGGTGTTCATGGCGCTGATCGGCATCGCGGCCAGGGAGGCGGGGCGGCGTCAGATGGCCGAGATCGGCCAGGCGAGCGGTCTGTTCCTGGACCGCCTGCGCGGCATCGTCGACATCCGCGTGCTCGGCGCCCGGGAACGGGTGGCGGGCGAGTTCGAGGCCCGCGCCGAGGGCATCCGGGAGCGGACGATAAAGGTGCTGCGCATCGCGTTCCTGTCCTCGGCGGTGCTCGAGCTCCTGGCCTCGCTCGGCATCGCGATGATGGCGGTCTATGTGGGCTTCTCGTTGCTGGGAACCCTCTCGTTCGGCACCTGGGGCGAACCGCTCGGACTCGCCCAGGGGTTGCTGATGCTGATGCTGGTGCCTGAGTTCTTCGGGCCGCTCCGTGACTACGCGTCCGCCTGGCACGATCGCGCCTCGGCCGCGGCCGTGCACGAGGAATTCGACGGCGAGACGCTCCGCCCCGTCGCCCGGATCCTGGGAGACGGACGCCGGGCGGCCTCGTCGGCGGCGGCGCCCCGCATCGAACTGCACGGGGTGTGCGCGGCCGAGGGTTCCCCCCGCGTGGACGAGGTGATCGAACCCGGCGAGCGCATTGCCCTCATGGGCGCGTCGGGCGCGGGCAAGACCACGCTGCTGCTGGCGCTGGCCGGGTTGATCGCACCCCATGCCGGCAGCATCCGCGTGGCGGGCCGCCCGCTCGACGGCCCGGGCGCGGACGCCTGGCGGGCGAACCTGTCCTGGGTCGGTCAGCAGCCGCACTTCGTGGCGGGTTCGATCCGGGCGAACGTGGCGCTCGCCGGCCACGGCGGGGACGTGCAGCGCATCCGCGACGCGCTGGCGCTGGCCGCGGCGGACGGCTTCGTGGACCGCGCTCCGCAGGGGCTGCAGACGCCCATCGGCGAGACCGGGCACGGCGTATCCGGCGGCGAGGGTCGGCGGCTGGCCATCGCGCGTGCCGCCCATGCGCGCCGGCCCGTGGTGCTTGCGGACGAACCCACGGCCGATCTCGACGCCGACACTGCGCAGGCGGTCCGACGGGGTCTGCTGGCACTGGCCGACGCGGGCGCGACGCTGATCGTGGCCACGCACGACGAGGCCCTGGCCGCGGCGATGGATCGCGTCATCCGGCTGGAGGCGGGCTGATGCGTGCCCTCTGGCCCGTCGTGCGGCTCGCCTGGCGGGCACATCCGCTTGCATTCGCCTTCGGGCTGCTGCTGCTCGCGCTCACCCTGGCCGCGGGAATCGCCCTGCTCGGTCTGGCGGGCTGGTTCATCACCGCCGGAGCCATCGCCGGCGCGGCGGGCGCGGGCGTGGTCTTCGACGTCTTCCGACCGGGCGCGGCGATCCGTATGCTGGCCATCACCCGCACGGGCGCACGATACGGCGAGCGGCTGATCACGCACAGCGCCACCCTGCGATTCCTGGCGGGTCTGCGGGTCAGGCTATTCCACGGGTTCGCGACCCAGCCCTACGCACGCCTGGCGGCGATGCGCGGAGCGATCGCGCTGAACCGCCTGACCGGGGACGTCGATGCGCTGGATGCCATCTACCTGCGCGGCTTCGCGCCGCTGGTGGCGAGCATGGTCGCGCTGCCGGGGTCTCTCGCGATCCTGATCTGGCTGGTCGACGTCTGGATGGGTCTCTGGGTGGTGGGCGTGATCGGCGGTGCGTCGGCGATCGTGCTCGCGATCGGTGTGCGCACCGTGTCGCGTCCGGTGCGCCGGCATGCCTATGCGCTGGACGCCGTCCGGCTGCGCCTCATCGATCTGGTGCGCGGCGCTGCGGACTTCGCCGTCAGCGGACGGCTGGCCGGGCAGATCGAGGCGGTGGAGCGCGCCGGCCGGCGCAGCGTGTCCTCCATGGCCGCGCTCGACCGGATCGAGCGGGCCGCCACGGTGGCCGTGCCCGTGGTCGTCATGACCGCGGCGGCCGGTGCGCTCGTGATCGGCGCATGGCGGGACGTCCCGGCGCCACGCATCGCGCTCGCCGTGTTCGTGGCCATCGCCCTGAACGAGGCCGTCCAGCCGCTGCGGCGCGTCGTCCTCGATTTCGTGCGCGCGTCGATGGCCGCCCGCCGACTCGGCCCGCTGCTGGAGGCAGGGCCGGCCGTCGACTCGGATGGAGTCGCTCACCCGCAGCATGCCGATGGCGATGACCGCCGCGGCCAGGCCGAACCGCCGGCCCGCGCACCCGCGCCCGCCGACGCCCCAGCGCAGGGCGACGCGCCAGCGCCCGCGGTGCTCACGCTCGAGTCGGTCACCTATCGGCATGCGCCGGGACGCGCTCCGGTGTTGAGCGACGTCACGCTGTCGGTCGCTGCCGGCGAATGGCTTGCGCTCACGGGCGCCAGCGGCGCGGGCAAGTCCACGCTGTTGCTGCTCGCGGCCGGCCTGCTGGAGCCCGAAGCCGGCAGGGTCACGCTCGCCGCCGGGCGGTCGCTGTCCTATCTGCCGCAGCGCAGCCAGCTCTTCGCGGGCACGATCGCCGAGAACCTGCGGCTGGCCGATCCGCACGCGGACGATGACCGGCTCCGGGAGGTGCTCCGGGTCGTTGCCCTCGACGAGGTCGTCGCCGCGCGCGGTGGCCTCGGGTCGCGCCTCGGCGACGGCGGCACGGGCCTGTCCGGCGGGGAGAGCCGACGCCTCGCCCTGGCGCGCGTGCTGCTGCGCGAAGCGGACGTCCTGCTGCTGGACGAACCCACCACCGGCCTGGACGCGGAGTCCGCCAGGCGCGTGCTCGACGGCCTGCGCGGTGCCCTGGCCGGGCGGGCCGTGCTGACGGCCAGCCACCAGGCTGGCGAGATCGCCGTCGCCGACCGGCGACTCGTCGTCGGCTGAGCCCTGCCGTAGCGACGCCGCGGGCAGGACGACTCGCTCGCAGAGGGGCCGGAGCCCCTCCGGGGACGGCGCGAAGGGCCGAGGGGTCCGCGCCCCGTCGCAGAGGGCGCCAAGGGCTCCGGGGCATACGCCCGCGCGGGTAACCTGGGTTACAGACGCGGCCGCGGATGCGTCCCTAGACTGGAAAGCACTCCTCGCACCGCTGCTCACCCGCGGCTGACGGAACCGGTCATGGATCTGGACATCGTCTCCCTGTCACGCCTTCAATTCGCCTCGACGGCGATGTTCCACTTCCTGTTCGTGCCACTCACGCTGGGTCTGTCGGTCCTCATCGCCATCATGGAGACCGTCTACGTCATGACGGACCGGCCGATCTGGCGTCAGATGACCAAGTTCTGGGGCACGCTGTTCGGCATCAACTTCGTGCTCGGCGTGGCCACGGGCATCACCATGGAGTTCCAGTTCGGCATGAACTGGAGCTATTTCAGCCATTACGTCGGCGACGTTTTCGGCGCGCCGCTGGCCATCGAAGGGCTGATGGCATTCTTTCTCGAGGCCACGTTCGTCGGCCTGTTCTTCTTCGGCTGGGACCGACTTTCCAGGATCGGCCATCTGACGGCGACCTGGGCCGTCGCCGTGGGTTCGAATCTTTCGGCGCTCTGGATCCTGATCGCCAACGGCTGGATGGCCAACCCGGTCGGGGCGGCATTCAACCCGTTGACCATGCGCATGGAGGTCGCGAGTTTCTACGATGTCCTCTTCAACGACGTCGCGCAGGCGAAGTTCGTGCACACCGTATCGGCCGGCTACGTGACGGCGGCCGTCTTCGTGCTGGGCGTTTCGGCCTGGTACCTGCTCCGGGAGCGCCATGTCGAGCTCGCACGCCGCTCCATCGCAGTGGCCGCGAGCTTCGGGCTGGCCTCGGCGCTGTCGGTCGTCGTTCTCGGTGACGAATCCGGCTATACCGCCAATCAGAATCAGCAGATGAAGCTCGCCGCGATGGAAGCCATGTGGGAGACCGAACCGGCGCCGGCGGCGTTCACGGTGTTCGGATTCCCCGACCAGGAGGCGCGCGAGACGCACTACGCGATCCATATCCCGTGGGTGCTCGGTCTGATCGCGACGCGCTCGCTGACCGAACCGGTGCCCGGCATCCTCGAGCTCGTGGAGGAGGCGGAGGCGAAGATCCGCTCGGGCCAGCGTGCCTACGATGCGCTCATGCGGATCCGCGCGGCCCGCGGCGACGTGGCGCCGGAAGTGATCGAGGCCTTCGAGAACGATGGCCGAGACCTGGGTTGGGCACTGCTCCTCAAGCGCTACGTGGACGATCCCCGCGAGGCCGGCGACGCGCAGATCGAGCAGGCCGCGTGGGACACCGTGCCGAGCGTCGCCCCGCTATTCTGGGCGTTCCGCGTGATGGTCGGGCTCGGATTCTTCTTCATCGGCCTGATGGCCTACTGGTTCTGGAAGGCGTCGTTTCGTGATCTCCGGACGGGCCGCCTGGCGCTCTGGATCGCCGTCTGTTCGATCCCGCTGCCCTGGATCGCCGCCGAGCTCGGCTGGTTCGTCGCCGAATACGGCCGCCAGCCCTGGGTCGTTGAGGGCATCCTGCCCACGGCGGTCGCGGTCAGTCGGCTGAGCATCACGAATGTCGCGATCACGCTGGTCGTGTTCACGGTCTTCTACTCGGTTCTGTTCGTCATCGAGATGGCGCTGATGGTCACGACCATCCGCCGGGGACCGACGCTCGACGTCGCCGAAACCGAGGCCTGGATCGCCGAGCGGGCGCGCCGATCCGAGGCGGCCCGCCACGCCGCCGCGGGTTGAACGACATGATCCTGTCCACGCTCCTCGACTTCGAGACGCTGCGCATCATCTGGTGGGCCCTGCTCGGCGTGTTGCTGGTGGGCTTCGCGATGACGGACGGTTTCGACATGGGTATGGGTGCCCTTTTGCCCTTCGTGGCCCGTAACGACGTCGAGCGGCGCGTTGCCATCCAGACGGTCGAGCCGGTCTGGGAGGGCAATCAGGTGTGGTTCATCCTCGGCGGCGGGGCGATCTTCGCGGCCTGGCCGGCGCTCTACGCGGTGAGCTTCTCGGGCTTCTACATGGCCATGTTCATCGTGCTTGCAGCGCTGATCGCGCGGCCGCTGGCGTTCAAGTACCGTTCGAAGCGCGAGGATCCGCGCTGGCGGGCTGGTTGGGACTGGGCGCTGTTCGTGAGCGGCGCCGTGCCGCCCACCGTCTTCGGCGTCGCAGTGGGCAATGTGCTGCAGGGAGCGCCGTTCAGGCTGACAGACGATCTCGTGCCGATCTACGAGGGCTCGTTCTTCGCGCTTCTGGATCCGTTCTCGCTGCTCTGCGGTCTGAATGCGCTGGCCATGATCGTCATGCACGGCGCGGCCTGGCTGGGTCTCAGGGCGGACGGCGGGGTCGCCGAGCGGGCCCGCCGATTCGGTGGTCTGGCCGCGCTGGCGGTGATCGCGTTGTTCGCGTTGAACGGTGTGCTGCTCGCACTGTTCATAGAGGGTTTCTCGTTCGTGACCGAACCCCCGCACGACGGCGTGTCCAACCCCCTGCACACCCAGGTGGTGCAGGCGGGTTCCTGGCTAGACGCCTATGCGCAAAGGCCGTGGATCACCGTGGCGCCCGTCCTCGGCTTCCTTGGCGCGATCGGTGTCCGGGTCGGGCTTCGCCGCAGGGCCGAAGGCCTGACCTTCCTGGCATCGAATCTCTCGATCACCGGGATGATCCTGAGCGTGGGCTTCACCATGTTCCCGTTCATCCTGCCGTCCACGATCGATCCCGATTCGAGTCTGACGGTCTGGGATTCGAGTTCCAGCCACCAGACACTGTTCAACATGCTCGTGGTCACGGTCGTCATGCTGCCCATCGTCCTGACCTATACGGCCTGGGTCTACAGG
The DNA here is from genome assembly GCA_030425615.1 of Gammaproteobacteria bacterium. Taxonomy (GTDB): domain Bacteria; phylum Pseudomonadota; class Gammaproteobacteria; order Burkholderiales; family Burkholderiaceae_E; genus JAUIAI01. Next base: position 1,392 of record JAUIAI010000042.1, on the reverse strand, counting down.
GTGCTGTGGGGCAGGGTGCTCGAGGACGACGTGCGCAACGAAAACGAATCCGCCTACTGAACCGCCCACCGGGCGGCGATGCCGCCGCGAGCCGGCGGGCGCCGTGAACCCTCCGTAAGGGAGCCGAGGATGTGGTACTTCGCATGGGCCCTGGGGCTGCCGATGGCGATCCTGCTGGCTGTTCTCAATGCGCTCTGGCTGGAAGCACGCCAGGACGGGCGCGACCTGCATGCCAGGCGAGCAACGCCACCGCCAGCGCCAGGCCGGGACCGTAGATGAGGGGGTCGGCCATGACCACGGCCACCGCCAGCAGCAGCCTCGCGATCATCTCCCCGCCTCCAATCGGTCCTCGGTCGAAGCGGGTCAGCGCGCTCGACAACAGATAGAGTGCGACCACGATCCGCATCACGAGCCAGACCAGCGCCATGCCGTGCGGCTCGCCGTCGTAGCCCGGCAGGAACGTGCCCGAGCCGGCATCGAGGATCGCCGCGTCGATCAGAAGCAACTCGGGATAGAACGCGAACACGAACGGGATCACGAACATCACGATGCCGGAGCGCACGGCGGCGAAGCCGGTGCTCATCGGGTCGCTCTTCGTGAGGCTGGCCGCGGCGAAGGCCGCGATCGCCACCGGCGGCGTGATCGCCGACGCCACCGCGAAGTAGAAGATGAACATGTGCGCGGTGAACGTCGCGATGCCCAGGCCGATGAGCATCGGCCCCATGAGCAGGGCGACGTTGATGTAGGCCGGGACCGTGGGCATGCCCACGCCGAGCAGCACTGCGAGCAGCATCGTGACCACGAGCGCGACGAACAGCAGCATCGGCGTTTCCGCGGCGCTGATCTCCAGCCCGCGCAGCCAGCCCAGAATGTCGCGCGAGACATAGTCGGACAGTCCGGTGAACGACAGACTGACGTCGATGACGGTGACCGCCAGGAACATCAGGTAGAGCGTGCTGATCAGGACCCCGGACTGCGCCAGCGCGTTGACGATGCGCACGGGCGCGGCGCGCACCTGCGGGTCGATGAACAGCAGGCCCAGCAGCAGCACTACCGACCACCAGCCGGCCGAGCCCGCGTCGCCGGCCGAGTTCTGCGCCAGCTGCAGGATCCACGGCAGATCGGTGGCGATGCACGAACCGGAGGCATCGTTCGTCTGCGCTCCGAGCAGCCAGCCGAGCGGGCCGCAGCCGACGGCCTCCTTGGGGGTGAGCAGGAGCACCAGGATCAGCAGGATCGGCAGTGCGATCATCAGCAGGTTGGCCTTCTCCTGCCGTGAGAGACGCATCTCCTCAGTGAGCGCACCCACCGCCTGGATGTTCTGCTTGCGGGCCTGGAACACCACGCTCAGGAACAGGCAGAAGAAATACAGAAGCGCCGGGATGGCGGCCG
>JAUIAI010000041.1 GCA_030425615.1 Gammaproteobacteria bacterium | reverse complement strand
AGATCGCTCAGGATGTCCGCGTGCAGATTGCTGGCGACCACCGTGTCCAGGGATTCGGGCCGGGTCACCATGCGGGCGGTCGCGGCGTCGACGAGTTCCTTGTCCCAGGTGACGTCGGGGAATTCGGTCGCAACCTCGCGCGCGATCTCGTCCCACATCACCATGGCGTGGCGCTGGGCGTTGCTCTTGGTGACCACCGTGAGCTGGCGGCGCGGGCGGGAGCGTGCGAGCGCGAAGGCATAGCGCAGGATCCGGGTGACGCCCGCGCGCGTCATCATCGAGACATCGGTCGCCACCTCGATCGGCAGGCCCTGGTGTGCTCTGCCGCCCACCCCGGAGTATTCACCCTCCGAGTTCTCGCGCACGATCACCCAGTCCAGGTCGCGAGGGCCGCAGTCGCGCAAAGGGGACTCGATGCCGGGCAGCAGCCGGGTGGGACGTACGTTCGCGTACTGGTCCAGCCCCTGGCAGATCCTGAGTCGCAGGCCCCAGAGCGTGATGTGGTCGGGAATATCGGGATCGCCGGCCGAACCGAACAGGATGGCGTCGAACGGCTTGAGTGCCTCGAGGCCGTCGTCCGGCATCATGAGGCCGTGGCGTCGATAGTGGTCGCCGCCCCAGTCGAATGACTCGAACGACAGGGAGAAGCCGGTCTCGGACCCGAGCGCGGAGAGTACGTCGCGGCCGGCCGGAACGACTTCGCGGCCGATGCCGTCGCCGGGGATGAGTGCGATGCGATAGGTTTTCATGGTCGGGGCCCGTGAACTGGCGGGCGCGTCTCTGGTCGCCCGCGATGCGGTGGGCCCCGATCATAGCCGGCGGCGGGAGCACCCCGCCCCGGCGTCAGCAGATCGCCGTCTTCTCGTTCAAGAGCAGCGGCGACTCGGTCCAGAGCGCGGGCAGCGGGGTGGTCATCGGCATGCCGCCGGTCTTGGCTTCGTCGGCGATCAGGCCGGTGGAGGGCTCGTCACGCGCCTCGGCGCGGGGCTCGGGGACGGTCAGCACGTTCATGTTCGTCTCCAGACATCGGGCACGGCTCGGACTGAGGCCGTGCCCCGGGGGTAGGGTGAGCCGGGGGCTCGTACGGTTCGCGGGGGAATCGCCTGGAACCTTGCCGATGTGTCGCCGCGAACGGCCACCCGGTTCAACCTCTCCGATGCCGCAAGCCTTGGCAGGTGCGCGGCACCGGCGGACAGGGCTTGGGACGAACTCATGCTCACATGCGCCGGCGGGTTCCGCCGTGAATTACGGCACGGTATCCAAGCTCTTTCCAGCTTTGGCGATCAGCGGCCCTTTCGCCCGGTCGGGTGGCCGCTCCGTGCCTCGGTCATCCCCCTGCAAGCGCCGTTCCCGGCTCCCGACGGCAATTTCCGGCAACGATTCGGGTCCTTCCGGACAGTAGCCGCGTGCAAGCCGCGCTTCTCGTGCAATCGGTGCCCCGGGCCTTGCCTACCATCGGCGGAAACCGGTGCGCTGACCGCCGGGCGGGTGCCTTCGGCGCCGAACGCCCGCGCCACGAGCGACCGCTACCCAGCGAGGATGCATGGACGCCGTCATCGACACTCCGGCTGCCGCGGCGGCCGACCCGACGTCAGTCGTCACGTCCGATGCCGGTCGGCCCGGGTCCGCAGCGGACCCGTTCGAGCTGGCCGCCAGCGGCCGGCTGTCGCTCGACGCGGTGATGGCGCTGGCGGGGCAGTGGCAGCAACAGGGTCAGCTGGCGGCCGCCGCGCTGCTGTATCAGCGCTGGATCGAGCGATCGGATTCGCCGCTCCGGCACGTCGCCTGCTTCAACTGGGGCACGCTGCTGGCCGCCCTGCAACAGCACGAACGGGCCGCGCACGCTTACCGGCTGGCGCTGGCGCAGCAGCCCGGCTTCGCGCACGCCCGCGTCAACCTGGGCCACGAGTTCGAGCATCTCGGTGACGACGAGCGGGCGTTGGCCGAGTGGCGGGGCGTCTGGGCGCTGCCGTCGGGGGCGGCCGGCGTGACCCGTGAACTGCGCCTGCACGCGATCAACAACGTGGCCCGTCTGCTCGAGCGACAGCGTCGCTACGACGAGGCCGAGAGGGCCATGGCCGACAGCCTGGTCTTCGAGCCGGCGCAGCCCGACGTGCTGCAGCACTACGTTCACATCCGTCAGAAACAGTGCGCCTGGCCCGTCTACCGGCCCGTCGGCCGGGTCACCCAGAACCAGCTGCTCATGGGCACCTCCGCACTGGCGATGCTCAGTGCCTCGGACGATCCCGCGCTGCAACTGCTGGCCGCGCATCGCTTCGTGGCGGACAAGGTGGAGCGCATCACGGCTGCGCCGCTGTTCACGCGCAGGCGCCGGCCGCAGGGCCGCATCCGGCTCGCGTATCTGTCGGGCGACTTCTGCATGCATGCGATGGGACTGCTGATTCCCGAGTTGCTCGAGCTGCACGACCGCTCGCGCTTCGAGGTGACCGGCTATTGTTTCAGCCGCGAAGACGGCACCCCGCTGCGTCAGCGTCTGATCCGGGCCATGGACCGCCACGTGCGGATCCACGATCTGGACGACGCGGCCGCGGCCCGGCGCATCGCCGACGACGACATCGACATCCTGGTGGATCTGCAGGGGCTGAGCAGCGGCGCGCGACCCGGCATTCTCGGACGCAGGCCGGCGCCCGTGCAGGTCGGATACCTCGGCCTTCCCGCCACCTCCGCCGTGCCGGGGGTGGATCACATGATCGCCGACCCCTACGTCATGCAGCCCGACTACGAGCGGTTCTGCACCGAGCGGCCGATGGTCGTGCCCCACTGCTACCAGATCTGCGACCGGCAACGCGAGGTCGCGCCGGTCCCGGGCCGGACGCAGTGCGGGTTGCCCGAGGACGCGTTCGTCTTCTGCGCCTTCAACAACAATCACAAGTTCACGCCGGAGGTCTTCGGGCTCTGGATGTCGATCCTGCGCGAGGTACCCGACAGCGTGCTCTGGCTGCTGGCGGACAACCCGTGGGCCGAGCGCAACCTGCGCTCGGCGGCTTCTGATGCCGGCGTCGACCCGGCCCGTCTGATCTTCGCGCCGCGGGTGGCACCGCCCGAATACCTGGCCCGCTTCGCGGTGGCCGACCTGTTCCTCGATACCTTTCCCTACAACGCCGGCGCAACCGCCAGCGACGTGCTCTGGATGGGCACTCCGATCGTCACCCGCTCGGGCCGCACGTACATCTCGCGCATGGCGGGAAGTCTGCTGACCAACGTGGGACTGCCCGAACTGATCACGGAAACACCCGAAGACTACCGGGCACTGGCCGTCGCGCTCGGTCGTGATCGCGAGCGGGTGCGCGGCTACAAGCGCTATCTCGCCGACGAGGGGCGGCGTTCGACGTTGTTCGACATCCCGGCCCGAGTGCGCGACATCGAAGCCGGTTTCGTGACCTTGCTCGAGCAGAGCAACGCCTGGGCGTCGGGGCCGGACGCGTGAACACCCGCGATGTGCAGGCAGACGCTGCCGGGGACGGCCTGCTGGCCGCCGTGGCCTGGCTCTGTGCCCACGACGGAGTCGCCCGCTCGTGCGAGTCGCTGCTGGCCGAGCGCGGACCGGAACTCCCGCTGGGCGCCGACGACGCGCTCGTCATGCTGCGCGACAACGGCTACGAGGCCGCCGTGCTGGAGCGCCCGCTCGAGGAGATCCACCCGCTCCTGATGCCCGTGCTGCTGCTCCGGCAGGGCGGCGGGGCATGGGTGCTGACGAAGCGCGACGACGCCGGCGTCACCCCCTCCTACGAGGTCGTCGATCCCGAGCACGACACGGCACCGCGACGGCTGTCCGCCAGTGAGATCGGGGCCGGCTATTCGGGCTGCCTGATTGCCGCATCGCTGCGGCCGGCCGGCTTCGAAGGAGCCGCCGGCGATCAGGCGGCCGGGGATCGTCACTGGCTCTGGGAGACCCTGCGGCGGTTTCTGCCCTACTACCGGTCGTCGATGCTGGCCGCCACGCTCAGCAACGTGCTGATGCTCGTGACCGCGGTGATCACGGCGGTCGTGTTCGACCGGGTGATTCCGCACAAGGCCTTCGTCACGTTGTGGGCGCTGGCGGCGATCGGCATCGTCGCCGTGGTCTTCGATCTGGCCGCGCGGCAACTGCGCAGTCATCTGATCGACGCTGCCGGCAAGCGGGCGGACATGATCATCGGTTCGCAATTCTTCCGCCGCACGCTGGCGCTGCGGATGGAGCACCGGCCGCGTTCGGCGGGAGCGCACTCGCACCATCTCGCCCAGATCGAAACGGTGCGCGATTTCTTCGCGTCGGCCTCCCTGTCGGCGCTCACCGATCTGCCCTTCGTGCTGTTGTTCGTGGCCGCGAGCTTCGCCATCGGCGGCCGGCTCGGCTGGGTGATGGTGATCGCGATCCCGGTGGTGGTCGGAGTGGCCCTGCTCGCGCAGCGCACGCTGCGCCGCGCGATGCGCGAGAGCATGACCCAGCAGGCCGATCTGCAGGGCCTGCTGGTCGAGTCCGTCGAGGGGCTGGAGGATCTCAAGGTGGCCGGTGCCAACGGCTTTTTCGCCCGTCGCTTCGAGCGTGCCACGCTGGCTTCGGCCGAGGCCGCCATGCGGGTCCGTCGGGCCTCGAGCTTCGCCAGCAACGTGTCGGCCGTTTCGCAGCAACTGATCACGCTCACGATCCTGGTCTGGGGCGTGCACCTGATAGACGACGGCCTGCTGTCGCCCGGCGCGCTCATCGCCTGCGTGATGCTCGGCGCGCGCGGCATCGCGCCGTTGTCCACCGTGGTCTCGCTCGCGTCGCGCTATCAGGGTGCGCGGGTGGCGCTCACCGCACTCGACCGGCTCGTCGCCCTGCCGCTCGAAACCAGCGGTGAGGGCCGCACCCAGCCCTGTCCGCCGCTGACCGGTGCGATCGCCCTGCGCGAGGTGGGATTCGCGTATCCGTCGGATCCGGGCGAGACGCCGACGCCGGTGCTGCGCGAGGTCGATCTGAAGATCGCCGCCGGCGAACGCCTGGTGGTGCTCGGTCGTATCGGCAGTGGCAAGTCAACCGTCCTGCGCCTTCTGGCGGGTCTGTACCGACCCACCGAAGGGCTGGTCAGCGTCGACGGCGTGGATCTGCGTCAGCTCGATCCGGTGGACTTCCGTTCGCGCATCGGCTTCGTCACCCAGGAGCCACGGCTGTTCGATGCGACGCTGCGCGAGAACATCGCGCTGGGGCGGCCGTGGGTGGACGGCGCCCGGCTCGCCGAGGTCGCGCAGCTGACCGGTCTGGACGGGCTGGTGGCGCGCCATCCGCGTGGCTGGGAGATGCCGGTGGGCGAGATGGGCTCGCTGCTCTCGGGCGGCCAGCGTCAGCTCGTGGCGCTGGCTCGCGCACTGGTGTCGCGACCGAAACTGTTGCTGATGGACGAGCCGACCTCGTCGATGGACGCGCAGTCCGAACTCTTGTTCGTGCGCAGGCTCGCCACCGCGATCGCGGACTGTACGGTGATCATGGTCACCCATCGGCCGGCGCTGCTCGAGCTGGCCACCCGCGTGTGTGTGCTCGATGCGGGCCGGCTGGTCCTCGACGGCCCGCGGGACGCGGTGCTGGCCGCCCTGGCCGGTCGTGCGGGGGCCGGTTCGGCACGAACGGGAGCCGACGGTGTCGCGGCCGAGGTCGCCGAAACGACGCCCGGAGAGGGGGTCCCGGCGTGACGACGAAACCTGTCGGGACCTCATCCCGCCGCGCGGCGGCCGGCCCTGAGGGGCCGTTGCCGCAGGGCGGGCGGGCCGCGGGAGACGCCCTGCGCTTCATGCGCAGCATCGAGGCCGCCCGCCTGATGGATCGCATGCCGGCCGCCCGCTGGGCGCTCTGGCTGATGACCGCCGTGGTGGCGTGTGCGGTGGCGTGGGCGGCCCTGGCGCGGGTGGACGTGGTGACCCGTGCCGAGGCGAGGATCCTGCCGGACGGACCGGTGCAGTTGATCGCCAGTCTGGAGGGTGGGATCCTTCGCGAGATCCTGGTCGGTGAGAACACGGCCGTCGAGATCGGCCAGCCGCTGGCCCGGCTGGACGATACGCGAGCCGCCGCGATCCAGAACGAAGCCAGCTCGCGGCGGCGCACCCTGCTGGCGGCCGAAGCGCGCCTGGCGGCCGAGCTCGAAGGGGTGGAGCCTGCCTTTCCTGCGGAGCTCGACGACGCTGCGGGGCTCGTCGAGAGCGAACGCGAGGCCTGGCGCCTGCGCCGGAGAGTCCTGGAGGATGCGCAGGCGGCGTATTCGCGCAGCATCGGGCTCGCGCACGAGGAACTCGAGGTGGCCGGCAAGCTGTCGGCGGACGGTCTGTTGCCGCAGGTCGAGTTGATGCGGCTGCGGCGTCAGCTCAACGAACTCGAGCTGCAGCGGCAGGAGCGTGTCAACCGCTTCCGCCAGGAGGTGGCCGCCGAGCTCGTACGGGTGCGCGCCGAACTCGCTCAGATCCGTGAGCAACTGGTGCTGCGCGACGACGCGCTCGCCCGCACGGTGCTGCGCTCCCCGGTGCGCGGCATGGTCAAGCGCATCCAGGTGGCCACGGTCGGCGGTGTGGTCGCCGCCGGCGCACCGATCATGGAGATCGTGCCGACCGGCGGGCCGGTGCGGGTGGAGGCGCGGCTTTCTCCATCGGACATCGGCTTCGTGCGGGAAGGCCAGAGTGCGCTGGTCAAGCTCTCGGCCTACGAATACACGACCTACGGCGCGCTCGAGGCCCGGATCGATCACATCGGTCCCGATGCGATCGTCGACGACGCGCCCCGTGCCGCGATGGCCGGCGGCACCTACTACCGCGCCAGTCTGAGCACCGACCCGGCCGGGCTTCGCTGGCAGGGCGCGGCGCTGCCGCTGCGGCCCGGAATGCGCGGAACGGTCGAGATCACCACCAGTGACCGTACGGTGCTGAGTTTCCTGCTGCGCCCCTTGCTGCGCGGACGCGAGGCCTTTCGTGAACCCTGACATGTCGCGGCAGATCCTTTCACGCGGGGACGGGATGCCGGTCGGACGGCGAACGCCCGCGATCCGCCAGTGGGCGGCGACGGGTGCGGCCGCGCTGCTGCTGATCCTGTCCGACCCCGTCCAGGCGCTCGACTGCGACGATGCGCGCACCGGTCTGTCGCCCGTGCTCTACAGCCCCACCGAGGCGCGCGACGCGCGGGCGCTGGCGGTGGTCTCGGACCTGCTCGCCCGCGTGCGCGATCGCTCGCGCGCCCTCGGCGGAGCCCGCCTGCTCGCGGACGCCGAGCAGGCCTCCGCACGCGCCGTGGCCGCCGGCTCGCTGCCGCGGGCGAACCTCTCGGCCGGCGCGGCCCGCGCCGGCCTGAGAGTCCCGGGGCAGCCCACGGTTGCCGAGAACGAGACTTCCGTCGCAGTCGATCTCGGCGCACCGCTTTACGACGGCGGTCGCCTGGCGGCCCTGAGCGAGGCGCAACGACAACAGGCCGAAGCCGCCCGTCTCGATGCCCGCAGCCTGGCCCGCGAGCTGGAGCGGCTCACGGTGGCGGCGGCGCTGGAGCGCAGCCGCTACTACAAGCAGGATCAGGTCCTCACCCAGCACGTGGCCCGGATGCGATGCCTGGCCGATGCGGTCCGGGCCACTGTCGCGGCCGACCCGGGCCGCGCGAGCGAACTCGTCCAGGCACGAAAGGCCCTGAGCCAGCTCGAACTCGCACGGACGCGTGCCCGCGCGGCCAAGGACGACGCCGAACTGCGTCTGCGCCGGCTGGTGGGTGAGCCCCTGCCCAGACTGGAAGGCCTGACCACGATTCTGCGCGAGCTGCCGCCGCAGGCGTTGATGGAGAACGGCGTGATCGACGGCGCGGAGCTCGCGCAGCTGCGCGCCCGCGTGCGCGCCGAGCGCGCCCGAACCCGCGCGTTGCGGGCCGAGGGCGGTCCGCGGGTGGACTGGCAGCTGCGCACCGCCCGGACGACGGGTTTCGAAGACGAGACCGAGTGGCGGGCGGGCGTGCAGTTTCACCTGCCTCTGTTCGACGGCTCCCGCAGGCATGCCGTGGACGCGGGCGTACTGCGCGAGCAGGCGCTCCAATGGCGTCTCGAGGATGCGATGGACGAGCGTCTGGCCGATCTCGACCAGACGCGCGCCCGTGCGGTCGCCGCGCTCGCGCGCATGGACGACGTCGACGGCATCCTGGCCGACAGCGATCGCCTGCGGCGGGCCACGATCGAGCAGTGGCGAGCGCTCGGTCGCCGCTCGTTGTTCGACGTGATGTCGGCCGAGCAGGATCACTACGGCCTGCGGATCGCGCAGGTCGACGCCCTGCACGACGCCCAGCGTTCGGTGGCCCGGCTGTGGGCCATCGGGCCCGGCCTGACGGCCTGGCTCGAGGGGCGTGACGAGGCAGCGCCAGAGCCGGGCGAAGGCCCGCCACCCGACAAGGATTCCAGGCCATGAACCAGACCCCCGCGCACGATCACGCGAACCCGGAACTGCTGGCATTGATCCCGCCCGATGCGAGGCGGGTGATCGACGTGGGCTGCATGCACGGCCAGCTCGCGCGTGCGTTGCGCGCGAGGCAGGCCGACGTGCACGTGGTCGGTGTCGACATCGATCCGGAGTACGCGGCGGTGGCCGCCGGGTATTGCGACGCCGCTTACTCCGGCGACATCGAGGGCTTCGACGACACCGCCTTCGGCCGGCTGCTGCCCAGCGACTGCTGGGTGTTCGGCGACTGCCTCGAGCACCTGCGTGACCCCTGGGCGCTGCTGAGGCGTATCCGCTCGAACGTCGGTGACGGCGCGAGCGTCGTGGCCTGCGTGCCCAACGCGCAGCACTGGAGCGTGCAGTGGCGGCTGGTCTCGGGAAACTTCCGTTACGAGGACAGCGGACTGATGGACCGGACCCACATCCGCTGGTTCACTCGCGTGACGCTGCTCGAAATGTTCGAGCAGACCGGCTGGCGGGTCGTGCAGGGGCTGACCCGGCAGCTGAACTCGCCGGAACAGGAGCGGTACCTGGGCGCGGTCCGCGCCTTCGCCGAGGTGTCGGGCCTGGATCCGTTGCTCGCAGCCCAGGACGCCACGCCGTTCCAGTACGTGTTCCGGGTGGTGCCGCAGTGAGCCTCGCATCCGATCTCACCCTCGGCGGTCCCGGAGCCAGGCCTTGAGCGACGCCGGCGGCCGCATTCATCTGGTCAGCGCGACGCGGCGCGACAAGGACGACTTCTGGCAGGGGTCGGCCCTGGGACTGTCGCTGCGGCGCTTCGCCGGTGACGCCCGGCTGGTGCCCTGGATCGCCTACGAGAACCGCCGCGGACTGCCGGAGATCTACAACGAGGTGATCGGCCGCAGCGAAGCCGACGGGCTGCTGGTCTTCATCCACGACGACGTCTGGATCGACGATCTGTTCTTCGCCGAGCGGCTGCTGGCCGGTTGCCAGGTCTACGATGTCGTGGGCGTGGCCGGCAACCGGCGCCGGGCGGCCGGCCAGCCGGGCTGGGCGTTCCCTGACATGACGTTGCAATGGGACGATCCGGCGAACCTGAGCGGCATGATCGGCCACGGGCAACAGCCGTTCGGGCGGGTGACCCGGTACGGTCCGGTGCCGGCCGAGTGCGAACTGCTGGACGGCGTGCTGCTCGCGGCGCGCGCGCGCGCCTTGCGGGAAAACGGGTGCCGTTTCGACCCGCGTTTCCGGTTCCACTTCTACGACATCGATTTCTGTCGGACCGCGCGTGCCGCGGGTCTGCGGCTGGGCACCTGGCCGATCGGCATGACGCACCAGAGCGGTGGCGCCTTCGGCACCGAGACCTGGCTCGAGGGTCTGCGCACCTATCGCGTCAAGTGGCAGGACTGAGCTTCCGGGAGAGCGCACCGGCCGCCTGACGGACGAC
>JAUIAI010000040.1 GCA_030425615.1 Gammaproteobacteria bacterium | reverse complement strand
GCATGCGCGATCTCCCCGAACGGCTCGAGCAGCACCGCAGCGCGTGCCAGCCCCCGGTCGTCCTCCACGATCTCGAGCGCCAGTTCGCCCGCGACCTGCTCGCGCCGGACCTCAGGCGCCGGCTCGTCGGAGCGCACGACCCAGCGGTCGTAGGCGAGGATTGCCAACCCCAGCACGATGACGACGCCGCAGACCTGAAGAATGCGTCGCGACGCGATATCCATGGGCTGCCTCCTCCTTCGGCGGGTGATTCATGGGTTCGTGAGTTCCGTCATCGGCCAGCCAGGCCGCGCAGCAGCCGCTCACTGTCCGCATCCGCCGGAAAGAAGGACTCGACACGCAACTCGTCCGTGGTGACATCGTACGGGGTTCCGAACGTCGAGATCATCGAGAACAGGCTCAACGCCAGATCCCCGGCCGCCAGCCTAACCGGGACGACCGGCAGATCGGCCTTCACCGCTTCGGACAGGCGCCAGAAGGGTGCGAGCTCTTCGTCCTCGCGCAGCCTGCGCAGCGCCGGGGAGATCTCGCCGCCCCGTGCCAACGCCTCGTGCCAGGCGCGCCTCAGGAGCACGGGAGCCACCTCGTCGAAGTTCAGGACGGCTCCTCTCGCACCGTTCGACGAAAGCGTCAGCAGCAACGCGTTGCGCGGCCCGTCACCGCAGCAGCGGCGCCAGAGTTCGTCGGCGTCGCCGAGCAGACCGAGCAAGGTATCGAACGCCGCATTGGTCATCCGCAGATCGTAGTCGCCATCCAGCACGATGGCCGGGAACGGTTCGTGATGACGAAGCATGCGCTCGAGCGCCTCCCGGACCGGCGCCATCACCGCCCCCTCGAGCGCACTCTCGCGGAACTCGGCGGTATATCCGGCCGCGCCGAGGAGCCGGTTCCGGTCGCGCAGCGGCAGGTCCAACGCCTCTGCCAGGCCGAGCACCATCCGCCGGCTTGGCCTGGCCCGACCGCTCTCGAGACAGCTCAGGTGACGCTGGGACACGCCGGCGTCCAGCGCGAGGTCGAGCTGACTCGCGCGCCGCGCCTGCCGCCACGAGCGCAGCAGGCCGCCGAATCCGGCGGAACGGAACTCGATGGACGTTGCAACGACGCTCAAGACTGATCTCCTCACGGCGGCAGCAAGCCACAAGCCTCGCCGCCGGCCTGACGGCGCGCAATGACCTCGCAGGTCATTGCGACAACGACGCCACCGCCGGGACACTGGCTGCTCACCCACATTGTCAAGGAAACGATCATGAATCCCATCAGCCTGCTCCTGACCCTCGTTCTCGCAGCCTTCTCGGCCCTGAGCCTCGTCGCCATGGCCGAGCACGGCTATCTCGGCATCTGGCAGGCGGGGCTGACGAGTTCGGCCAGCCTTCAGTTGCTCATCGATCTGGTCATCGCCTGCGGGCTCGCGATGATCTGGATGACCGCGGATGCCCGCGAGCGCGGAATCACCGTCTGGCCGTTCCTGCTGATTACCCTCGCCGCGGGCTCGTTCGGTCCGCTGCTGTACCTGCTGCGTCGCCAGTGGACGGCCCGCGCAGCCGGCGTACCCGTCTGAGCGCAACTGGGGGTATATTCACCGCCCCCACACTGTTCTCCGACCGATGCAACTGCCGAGCACCCGTCTGGACCCCGCGGATTTCGTCGGTGAACTCGACGGCCGCCGAACCGGGATCTTCCGGATTGCCAACGGCACGGGGCTTTCCGTGGCGATCAGCAACGCCGGCGCCCGCCTGGTGCAGATCCAGGCCCCCGATCGCCACGGCCGCCCGGACGACGTCGTTCTGGGTTCTCGCAGCCTGGCCGGTATCCTGGAAGATCCGCCGTCGCTGGGGGCGTTCGTGGCGCCGTACGCGGGTCGCATCGGCGGCGCCGCGTTCACACTGGGCGGGCGGTCGTATCGGCTGGCCGCGAACGACGGCCGGCACTGCCTTCACGGAGGCCCCCGTGGAACCTGCCACCGGGTGTTCGAGGTGGTCCACCACGGGCCGGACGAAATCGCCCTGAGCATCCGCCTGCCGGCACAAGAGACGGGCTTTCCCGAGTCGCTGGACCTCAGTCTGAACTATCGCCTGGACGAAACCGACTCTCTGGTCATCACCCACGAGGCGCGTTGCGACGGGCTCCCCACCCCAGCCAGCTTCACAAGTCACGCCTACTTCAACCTGAACCTCAGCGGCGGTACGATCGACGACCACCGGCTTCTCGTCCCGGCGGTTGAATCGCTCGCCCTCACGCGGCGCGGCGTCGCCGCGGGCGAGCGGCTCGCCGTCGGCGACACGCTGACCGATCTGCGCCAGCCCCGCAGACTCGGCGATCTCGGCCCCGTCGACGCCGCCTTCGTGTGCAAGCCGGAACCGGACTCCGAGGAACACCTCTGCGCGCGCCTGAGCTGCGAGGCCACCGGGCGCGTGCTGGAGACCTGGTCGACCGAGCCGGTGCTGGTCGTCTACACCGGCGACGGTCTCGGTCCGCCGCACGGACCGCGGATGGGCATCTGCCTCGAACCGCAGCAGTACCCGAACGCGCCGAACTGCCCGGCGTTTCCCTTGAACCTCGTCACTCCGACCCGCCCGTACCGGGCGACGACGCGCTATCGGTTCCTGGTGAGCTGACCGCATGTCCGGCGCACTCCCCCTGACCGCCGTGGCGCGCGACAGCCGGCGGGGCATCCTCTGGATGGTGGCCGGCATGACCGCGTTCCTGGGCAACGACGCGATCGTCAAGAGTGTCAGCGAACATCTTCCCACCCCACAGATCATCGCGGTGCGTGGTCTGATGGCGGTAATGCTCATCACACTGGTGGCCGCGCGCATGGGTGTCCTCGGGCGCATCGGCGAAACCGTTCGTGGCTGGGTGGCCGTGCGGGCAGGCGCCGAAGGCGCGGGTACGCTGCTCTATCTGACCGCGTTGTCCGGGCTGCCACTGGCCAATGCCACCGCCATCATGCAGGCGGTCCCGCTGATCGTGGCGCTGCTGGCCTATCTGATGCTGCGCGAGCGGATATCCCGCGGTCGCTGGGTCGCCATCGCGACCGGCTTCGCCGGCGTCCTGCTCGTGATCCAACCCAACCCGCAGGACTTCGACGGCTTCGCCTGGCTGGCCCTGCTCTCCGCGTTCGTGTACTCGCTGCGCGATGTGGTCACCCGGTACATCCAGCTCGGCATACCGTCCATCCTGATCACGCTCGCCACGGCAGTGGTCGTGACGCTCATCGGAATCGTACTGCTGGCTTTCACCGGCTGGGCCCCCGTGCGGGGCAAGGACCTGGCCGCGCTGGCCGGCGCCGCCGTGCTTCTGGCCACCGCGTATTACGCGATGATCGCCGCGGTACGTCACGGCGAACTGTCGGCGATCGCACCGTTCAGGTACACCGGGCTGCTCTGGGCGGTGATCCTCGGCTACCTCGTCTGGGGCGACATCCCCAACGCGCCCGCCTGGGCCGGCATCGCACTGTTGATCGGTGCCGGGCTCACGCTCATCAGCGAGCAGCGGCGCGCGGCCCGCCGGCTCCGGGCGTCGGCCTGAGCGGCCACCGGAGCGGACCGCCGCGACGACCGCTCATGGCGAGGGTTCGTCCGCACCCGGGCCCGTCCGGACGCGACGGCGGGCCAGCTTGGCGGCGAGATTGAGACCGACCCCCGGTCTCGACCAGGGACACACCGCCACGCAGATCGCGCAACCGTGGTGTTCGTTGAAGTACGGCAGGCAACGGTCGAAGTCCACGTACCACTTGGTCTCGCCGCGCACGAGTTGCTTGTCGGGCAGGATCGCCTCCGGCGGACAGGCGTCCTCGCAGACCCGACAGTTCGCGCAGAACGCGTCGACACCGTGCTCGCGCGCCGGTGTGGGCTGGAACGGAGCATCCGTCACGACGGCGGACAGCCGGAACGACGCGCCGAACTCCGGATTGATGATCGAACCGTGCTTGCCCAGTTCACCGAACCCGCAGGCGATGGCCGGCGGGATCATGGTCATGGCCCCGGCCATGGGGCCGGTCATGGGCTCGGCCGGCCACCCCTGCCGACGCAACCAGCCGGCGACGTCCTTCGCTGCCTTGGCAGCGCGCCCGTACTGCCGGATGACCTCGGCGCCGGCCTCCGGCCGCGGCGCCTTCTCGATGCGCTCGTAGTCGTGCGCCACACCGAGCATGATGACGCGCGTGAACGGGCACTCGCGTCCCGCGTAGACCCAGTCCTGGCGCAGTTCCGCCACCCCGGTCATCTCGCAGGTCCCCTCGGCCACGAATGCGTCGAGCGCGCGTGTCCAGTCCGCAGGATCCCGATCGACAGGATCGCCGACGACGTCGGGTAACGGTGCGTCGAGGATCTCTTGACGGGGCCCCCGCTCGGCGAGAATCGACGGCTCGTCGGGGCGCACGGTGTAAAACCAGCGCTGCATCCGGCCGTGCGGGATCGCATCCGGATCCGGCGACCAGTAGACGATGTCGGGCCGTCGGAACTCCGCCTCGCCGAGACCGTTGATCCGGTTGCCGGAGATCTCCGGCGCCAGCGCGGTCTGCGCGGGGTCCGGTGTGAAGGGCCGATGCGGATTGGAGCGTGCCATACAGGCACTATAGCCAAGGACGGACGTCGTGTCCCGTGGCCCAGGACGGCCGACGTGTCCGTTGTCCGGCCCGACACCCGCCGACCCGCGAATCCGCCCCCCGCGCGGCATCTTCGCGCAGCACATCCGCCTGGCATCGGCGCGCCGCGCCGGGCGCGCTGCCGTTCAGCCCGGCACCGGAAACACCTCGCCGCCGAGCACGGTGCCCCAGACGCGCACCTCGCGCAACCGCTGCGCCGCGATCGTGGTGGGGTCGTCGAGCAGCACCGTGAAGTCCGCCCGCTTGCCACATTCGATGCTGCCGACCTCGCCGTCCATGTGCAGGGTGTAGGCGGCGCCCATCGTGATGGCGTGCAGCGCCTGGGCCACACTGATGCGCTCACCCTCGCCCAGCACGCGGCCTTGCGCGTCCAGCCGGTTCACCGCGCACCAGGCGGTGAACAGCGGCGCCATCGGCGTGACCGGTGCATCCGAATGGATGGCCAGCGGCACACCGGCGGCCAGCGCGCTCGCGCACGCGTTCATGCGGGCCGCGCGATCAGGCCCCACGGTCAGGGTGGCGTGCTGCTCGCCCCAGTAGTACAGATGGTTCGGGAACAGGTTCACGCACAGGCCCAGCGCCTTCATCCGGCGGAACTGTGCCGCGTCGGCAAGCTGGGCATGCTGCAGCGTGAAGCGGTGATCCGCGCCCGGCTGTTCACGCAACACGCCCTGCAGCGTATCGAGAACCAGATCGACCGCCTCGTCCCCGTTCGTGTGGATCTGCAGGGGCACGCCGTGCCGCAACGCCAGACCGAGCGCCTCGCGCAGGTGATCCGGGTTCACGTACCACAGTCCGTTCGGTGCGCCGTTGACATAACCCGGCCAGCGCAACCGAGCCGAATAGCCCTGGATCGAGCCGTCGGCGAACAGCTTCGCGCCGCCGAAGCGCAGCTTGTCGGTGCTGCGCGGCGCCAGTTCACGTGCCCGGTCGATGAGCTGCGCCGGTGTCTGCGCATGGAAGCGGCGGAACGAAACCACGCGGGCCGGAAAGTCTTTCTCGGCGGTGACGGCCAGCATCATGTCCACGGCTTCGTCGGGCAGCAGATTGGCCAGATCCGTGGCCGTGGTGACCCCCGCACGGACGCAGACCCGGCCGAAGGCGCGGAATGCGTCCGCGTCGGCCGCCTGACGCTCGCGGTCGAACCCGACGAAACGGCCGACCGGGGTCATGGTCTCGGGGCCCTTGAGCTCGCCGGTGGGCAGACCGTCCGCGCCGAGCGGGATTCCGGGATGGTCGACGTCCGGGCGCAGCAGACCCGCCGCGCGCAGCGCCGGCGTGTTCACGCTGAGGATGTGGCCGCTCGCGTGCATCAGCCCGATCGGGCGGCTGTCCGAGACCTGGTCGAGCAGCGCCCGCGTCACCGGGAGCTCTCCGGGCGGGTAGTAGATGGGATCGAGCGACCAGCCCGACAGCGGTATGTCGGGGCCGCCCAGCGCCGCCTGCGCCTCGCGCAGCCGCGCGAGCAGACCGGCGCTGTCCCGCACGCCGGGCCAGACCCGGCCGTCAGGGTCCGAGCGGTCGAAGTAACCGCAGTAGACCGACTGCCAGAACGCGCCCTCCGAACTGTGGCTGTGCCCTTCCACGAAGCCGGGCATCAGCACCGCGTCGTCGAAACGGTCGTCGAGAACGGTTTCACCCCAGGAGGCGACGCTGCCGGCATCGCCGACGCCGACGATGCGTCCGTCTCGCACAGCGACATGGGTGGCGAACGGCTGGGACGGATTCTGCGTGTGGATCGCACGCGCGCGAAACACGCGCGTCGGGTTGGGTGTTTTCATGTCGGATTCCCTGCGACGAACCCCGCGACACCGGCCGCTGCGCCGATCGCGGTCCGGTCCGTCATACCGAAGAACGCAGCATCCGCTGCATGACGTCGTTCTTCAGCACCAGGCGGTGAAAAGGTACGGCCAGGACGTGCAGTGCGACCATGAGCAGCAGCATGACCTTGAGCACTTCGTGAACCTCGGCCGCGAAGCCGACGCCGCCGAACCATACCATGGCACCGCTCACCGACATGACCACGAGGACCGCATAGAAGCCCCAGTGCGCCACGTGCGACAGGCGCTTCAACGGCGCGGGCTCGTTCTCCGGCGGCAGAGGTACGCCGCGGCGCGTGCGCAGCACCAGGCGCCAGAGCACGAGGGCGAAGATCAGGAATCCGGCCGCCACATGGCCGAAGACCCATGGATCGAACGCGAAGGACTCCCCCTGGCGTACCGCATGCCAGGCATCGACCATGGTCTCGTGGAAGACGAACTGAGCCACGATCAGCAGCGCCACCATCCAGTGCAAGGCGATCTGGGTGGCCGAATAGCCTCTGGGGGCGGACATGGGGCGATTCCTCCTCGTCGAATCATGATGGGGCCGCGCTCCGAAGATACGCCCAACGCGCGAAGCGATGCGAGCCCGCCGCCGCGGCCTGCCCCCGGCAGTCACGCGTTCCTTGATCTTGGGCAAACTCACTGAGCCCGGCAGGATCCCGTCCGCCCGGGTGCCGACCCGCGGCCGACGCCGCCCGCGAGACCGCATGCCCCCCGCGTCAGACACGAGGACACGATGCACCCCGACGACCCGCAAGACGACACAACCGCCCTGAGCGAACTGCTGACGCAACGATTCGGCGTATCCCCGGACGTCGCGGCCGCCGGCCTCGATCCGCAGGCGATCGCCGCCCTGCGCGTGATCGCCGGGCAGACCTCACACCGGCGCTGGTCGGCGCGCGCAGTCCCGGCCGAAGCGGTCCGCCTGCTGGCGGCCTGTGCTCTCTCGGCGCCGTCCAAGAGCTATCTGCAGCAAGCCGACATCATCGACGTGCGCGACCCCGGACGGCGCGCGGCGATCCAGGCGATCGTGCCCACCCTGCCGTGGCTGTCCGCCGCACCCGCGCTGCTCGTGTTCTGCGCGAACGGGCGCCGCTTCGAGCGGCTCTTCGACAGACGCGGCAAGCCATACACCAACGACCATCTCGACGGCTTCTTCAACCCGGTGGTCGACGCCGCACTCGTGATGATGAACTTCGTGAACGCCGCCCGGGCCGCCGGGCTCGTCGCGTGCCCGATCAGCATGGTCCGCAACCATCCGAAGCGTCTGGCGGAGATTCTCGAGTTGCCCCGGCGCGTGGTGCCCGTGGCGGGCCTGTGCGTGGGCCACCCCGCTGAAGCCCGGCGGGTCAACCCGCGCCTGTCGCTGGACGCCACATTCCATCTCGATCGTATCGGTGAGCGGGACGACGACGCGGACTGCGACGAATTCGATCGCCGCTATGTCGCCACGCGTGAGGCGGTGCTGCCCGAGGGCGCTCCCGCGGCCCGGCCCTGGTCCGACGAGCGCGCCGATCAGTATGCGAATGCCCAGCGCGCGGACTGGGGCGACTTCGTCCGTTCGGCAGGCTTCGATCTGGGCTGACGCCGACGCCGCGTCCTCAGAACCGGGTGTGAATGCGGTAGCCGGGCGCATAGGCCAGGCGCACCCAGGTGATCGGCAGGTCGCCGTCGAACGTCATGCGGTCCACGACCAGCAGTGCCGCGCCGGCGGGCACGCCGAGCAGGCGTGCCTCGTCACCATCCGCATTGGCGGCATGGAGGCTGAACTCGCCACGGGTGAAACGGGCGTGACGCACGAGCCACTCGTTCGCACTGATCAGCTCGAGATCGACTTCGGCGATCGCGGGCACCGCGCCCGGATTGATCCAGCGGTCCTCGACCACGTAGGGCTCGCGATCCGCGAAATGGACGGCACGCAGATGCAAGGCCATCCGCCTGGGCGAGAGCCCGAGCCGGTTGGCGACGACCATCGGCGGGACGGTCTCGCGTTTTTCGAGCAGGCGATAGTCCCAGCAGGCGCCGCGGCGTTCGATCTCTTCGCGGATCACGGGGATGTCGAAGGTGGCCCTGCGCACGGGCGTCTCGACCACCCGGGTACCGGCTCTTCGGCGTCGTTCCACGAGGCCGGCTGCAGCGAGCTCGCGCATGGCCCGGTTGACCGTGGTGCGGGCGCACCCCAGCTCCCGGGCGATGTCCGCCTCTCCGGGGACGAGTTCGCCGGGTACCCAGACCCGGTCACGGATCCGGCGCGCGAGCTCGGCGTGCACCGCCTGCCAGGTGTTGGCGCCAGACGACCCCTGACTCCTCGTCGCCCCCCGGCCTACCGCCCCCGGGCCGTTCACGCCGCCTCCGTCAGGCGGATCAGGGTGCGCCTGAAACGAGCCTCAATGCGCGCTTCGTTCGGATGGCGGCCAGCGACGATGACGTGCCGGCCGGCGGACCAGACGTCGGTCACCGGATTGGCCGTCGACGCGAACAGCCAGGCATCCAGGAGGCCGTCGCCCGTCTGGCCGACGAACTCGACGGCCGAGCCGTCGAGCGCAACCAGATCGGCGAGTCGGCCGGGCGCCAGACCGCCCGCGTCCCGGGCCAGCGCGACGGCCGCACCCTGGACGGCGCCCTCGAACAGGGTACGGCCGACCGACGCGCCGGGAACGGCGATCACCGCGCGGTTTCTCTCGTTCAGACGCTGCGAGTATTCGAGCAGGTTCAGTTCGCCTGCCAGCGAGATCGCCACGTTCGAATCCGAGCCGACACCGAAGCGTCCGCCCGCGCCGATGTAACGCGACGCCGGGAAGATACCGTCGCCCAGGTTGGCCTCGGTAATCGGGCAGAGTCCTGCCACCGCCCCGCTCGCCGCCAGGCCTTCGGTCTCCTCCGCAGTCATGTGCGTTGCGTGCACACAGCACCACCGCGCGTCGAGCCCGGCATGCTCGAGCAGCCATTCGACGGGCCGGCGGCCGGTGTGGGCGAGGACCTCGTCGATCTCGGCGGTCTGCTCGGCCACATGAAGGTGCACCGGCCCGGATCCCAGCCAGTCCGCCGCTTCGCGCAGGGCCGCCAGCGGGACCGCGCGCATCGAGTGCGGCGCCACGCCGAGGCGGGCATCGCCGGGCAGCGCGGCGATCGCACGCGCCGCACTGTCCAGCACGCGACCGTAGCCGGCCTCGTCGCCGCCGAACCGACGCTGTGCCGCGGCGAGCGGCCGGCCGTCACAGCCGCCCTGCTCGTAGCGCACGGGGAGCAGGGTCAGCCCGATGCCGGTCTCCGCGGCCGCGCCTGCGATCCGGTGGCTCATCTCACCCGGATCCGTGTATCGGGTACCGTCCGGGGCATGGTGCAGGTAGTGGAACTCCCCGACCGCAGCGAACCCCGCGCGCAGCATCTGCAGATAGGCGAACGCAGCGATCGACTCGAGATCGTCGGGCGTCAGCGCCCGTACGAATGCGTACA
>JAUIAI010000937.1 GCA_030425615.1 Gammaproteobacteria bacterium | reverse complement strand
GTGCGCTCTCCGAGATGCCGACCCGGCGCCAGGCCCCGGGGCTCGCCCGTCGACCTCGACGCGCCGACGACTCCCCGCCCTGGCTCGCACGTCTGGTACTGGCCGCCGCACCGCTCGGGCTGGTCGCGGTCGGTGCGTTCGCCATGGTGCAGTGGTCCGCCGAGCAAAGGATCGAGACGCTGGCCGAGCTCGACAAGGCCGTTCTCCTGGACGATCTCCCGCTGTCCGCCTATGCAGACGCCGGATTCGGCGTCTTTCTGAAGCACACGCGCCAATGAGTTCTTGCAGCGAGCGGGTGATCCGCCGACGTCTGGCCCTGCACGTGGCGCTGGCCGCACTGCTCGCGCCCGTCGGTCGGGTGCACGCCCAGGCCGCGCAGGACGACTGGTCCGGTCTGACGGACGCCCAGCGCGCGGTGCTTGCCCCCTTCAGGACTCAGTGGAACGAATGGTCTGCCGAGGAACGCTCGATCTGGCTCCGACTGGCTGACCAGTTCCCGGAATTCGATGAAGCGCGGCGCGAACAGGCTTTCTCGCGGATTCGCGAATGGGCACGGCTGACCCCGGCCCAGCGTGAGGTCGCCCGCCACAACTTCCGTCTGGCCCGCTCCCTGAATCGCGATGCGCGTGCGCGCGAGTGGGAGCGCTACAACAGCATGACCCCGGAGCAGCGCTCGGTCCTGAGAGCCCATCCGCTGTTCGGGAACGCCGTCATGCCGTCGCAGTCGTCCCAGCCGCTTTCGGTCATGCCTCAGCGCCGATGACGCCGTTGCCGTCGGCGCATCCCTGGCGCCGCTTCATGGGATCCTGCTACGAAGGCATCCTGCTCTTCGGGCTCGTCTGGTTCGTGGGTTACGGCTATTCCGCCCTCACCCGCCTCGAGGGCGCCCCGGGGCTGCGCCTGAGTGGCTTCCAGCTCGTGCTCTTCGTCGTTCTGGGAATCTACTTCACGGGCTTCTGGCGCAACGGCTACCGCACGCTGCCCATGAAAACGGTCTCATTGCTGCTGGTCGACCGAAACGGCCGGCCCCTGAACACCGGGCGGGCTCTCGCCCGCTACCTGGCGGCGACACTGATGCTCACGCTCCCCCTGGCCGCGGCGCATTATCTGCACCCGGCGGCGCTGCTGCTGATCCTGCTTCCCGCCGGCTGGGCGTGGGTGGATTCCGACCGCCAGGCGCTCTACGACCGCGTCGCCGGGACGAGGCTCGTACATTCCGAGCCGCCCGCGGCGCGCAGGACGGCGACCAGCCGCTGACGCGCCGTCATCGCACGCAGTCGACGAAATAGTCCACCCGACCGTCGTCCGCGGTTTCGGCAACCAGGCCGTGGACGTCGGTGTCGAAGCCCGGGAACCGACGGTTGAAGCCGCGTGTGAACTTCAGGTATTCGACGATGGTGCGGTTGAACCGCTCGCCGGGGATCAGCAGCGGGATACCCGGCGGGTACGGGGTCAGGAGCATGGTCGTGATCCGGCCCTCGAGTTCGTCGATCGGAACGCGGTCGACCTTGCGGTGCGCCAGGCACTCGAACGCATCGCTCGGGCGCATCGCCGGGATCATG
>JAUIAI010000936.1 GCA_030425615.1 Gammaproteobacteria bacterium | reverse complement strand
CCCAGGCCTGCAGCACGTAGTCGTACGCCGCCTGCCCGTTCATCATGTCCACGCGCTGATGCTCGATCAGGAAGGAATCCCCGGAGCGCACCAGATGGTGTCGGTAGGTGCCGCCGAAGTGACGTACGTTGTCACGGCGCAGCTCCATCATCTGGAAGCGGGAGGCCACGCGCAGACGGGAGTCGTCCGCCTGTTCGATGACGACATTGCCCACCAGATGGTTGGTGGCCCACATGGGCGACTGTGACCACGCATTGGGGTGCAGCAAGCGTCCGCGACGGATGCTCATCAGGTCCCGGTCCTCGGCGAAGATCGACGGCTCGGCTTCCCAGCTGGTCTGGCCCGGATGCACGGGCATCCAGTAAACGCCCGCTTCGGTGAAGCAGTCGATGAAGCCCTGCCAGTCCTTGGCGTCGAGCAAGGACGCCTGGCGATACAGAAAGGTCTCCACACGGAGCTGGAGCGCCGGGTCGATGAGCGCCGCGCCGGGGACGTACTGCGGTGTCTCGCTGAGGCCCCCGCGCCCGTACGTCTCCGGAGCAAGGGACTCCGCTCCGGTCACGGAGGGTGTGCTCTCGATGACGATGCTCGAGCCCACCGCCTTCTCAACGTCGTTTCCGCTCATGTCAGACCTCCTTTGCGTCGTGGCCGTCCATGTACTCGGACCACGCGCGGAACTGGCTTCGCATCACGGCCTCGGACGTGCCGTTGTTCGAATAGATGACACCGTTTCGCTCGGTGTCTTCGCCGAAGTGCCGGTGAAAGCTGACCCAGTCACCGCCCCTGGACTCCAGACCGCGCTGGCCGCGGGTCCAGTTCTCCAGATCGTCCGCGTTGATCATCGTGGCCGGTGAGTTCACGAGGTTGAAGTACCAGAGCGACCGGCGGTAGATGGATTCCGGCGCGCCCTTGAGCCGGAAATGCCAGATCTCCGACAGCGTCTTGTCGGGGGCGATGGGCCGCAGACATCGCAGTTGCTGAAGCGGCGACTGCACCGACAGGTACGGATAGATCAGGACGTGGTGGATGCTGCGCGACAGGAACTCCTCGGCCTTCTCGGCACCGTAGGCCTTCACCATCAGCGCCTCGTACTCCCTGGTGTCCGGATCCTGCGGACGCAACCCCATGTAGGCCTGCAGGATGCCGTGACCGCGAGGAAGATTGATGGTCTGCACCGAATCCCACTTCTCGAACGGCGAGGCGAATGCCGACAGATAGTGATAGAACAGCGGCACCTCGCCACCCTGCTTCTTGAGCGCGTTCTCGACCCGGCTGGCAGCCACGCCGGTGGACTGGTGGGTGACCGACGGATGCAGCGCATCGAGCTGGTTCTCCATGAAGAACTTCCAGTTCGAATGCTGGATCACGCGATGACATACCGGCACGACCTCGACCTCACCCTCGGGCGAGCGGTCGCACATGTCGTCGAAGGCGATCCGGGCGTCACCGAGGAACTCGGCCAGGCCCGGCCCGTCCGGAGACAGGCTGGCGAACACGAATCCGCGGTAGGCATCGACGCGGGCCGCCGCCTTGATGCTGCAGTCCGGATTGTCCGGAGTGAG
>JAUIAI010000039.1 GCA_030425615.1 Gammaproteobacteria bacterium | reverse complement strand
CCCATAGGTAGAGGCAAAATCGAAGTCGCAAACGCAGCACTTTTCCCCCCAATGGCGGATGCAGCGAGCACGCGCATCCGGGTCACGCTCGTAAGCGTTCACAATCACTGTCTTCTTGGCTCCTTCGACCACGCTTCCATCCAGTTCCTCTTCCCACGGTATTTTCACCACTGCTGCGTTGTGGTCGACCGTGGCGTTTACCCACAGCCCTTCGAGAGCAAACAAGATTGATTCAGGAAGTTCGTTCCCGGATGCCATTGGCATCCATTGGCCCTCGTAGCTCGCTCGCTTTACGATTCGCTGACGGGTAATCTCGAGCCCAAGCGACAGGAATTGATCCAAGGTCAATCTAACCGCGGGTGCCATCATCATCAACGTAGGGATCACGGCTCACTTGACCGCGTGCGAATACTCCGTTGCTTCGGCGACCGGTGCGCTGGACGTAGGCTCGATCGCCCTTTCTGGGCCTCTTGGAGGGACATGTCCAACGCGTTTCGTATGGGCGGCCAGCGTTGGCGTCTGCGAGAACTCGGTCGTAGTCCTTGAACGAAGCTCCATCTTTTTCGGGGTTCCAGAGGAACAAATACGCAGGCATTTCTCAAACCCTCTCGATGGTCTAACGCATGGCTCTGCGGCCCGAAATAGTTGGCGGCTTTTGCGCCGCGAAGCGAAAATGCGTAAAAGGTGCCAACTGTTTTGGGTCCGTAGCAGCCACTTGTTATGAGACGATTGCATGACCAAGAATCCGACCGCGGAACTCTGACCCTGCCTCGTTTCCACGTACAGCAACTACGCGGCCCTGCAAACACTCTCGGCCTGGCATGGCGATCGGAAGTTGTTAGCCGAATGAGATCGCCGTTGGTTGTAGAAGCCCTCGATCCAATTGACGATGTTCAGACGTGCCTGGGCTCGTGTTCGGTATCGATGCCGGTAGACGTGCTCGACCTTCAAGGTCTTGAAGAAGCTCTCTACCGGGGCATTATCCCAACAATTGGCCTGCCGACTCATCGATGCCGTCATCCGATACTGGCCGATCAGCTTGGCGTAGGACCGACTTACGTACTGGCTGCCACGATCGGTGTGCATAATCAGGCCCGGGGCAGGCTTGCGATGCCAGAACGCCATGGTCAGGGCGTCGCACACCAGGTCGTCCTTGATCCGATCGCTCATCGACCAGCCCACGATTCTGCGGCTGGCCAGATCCAGAACCACTGCCAGATACAACCAGCCCTCGTCGGTGTGGATGTAGGTGATATCGCCAGCCCAGGCGCGATCGGGCTGCCATCCATCAAAGCGTCGATCCAGAACGTTCTCGTGAACCGGCCTCTTATGCGACGAATCGGTCGTGATCCTGAACGGGCGCCGATAAGCGGGGCGCAATCCCTGTCGTTGCAGGCTACGGCGTACACGCTCGTGCCCGACCTGGTGACCCTGATCAGCCAGCTCTCGAACAATTCGCGGCCGGCCATAGGTGCCACCACTGCCTTGATGAATGACGCTCACCTTGGCATCCAAACCCTCGTTGGCCTGCTCTCGGGCGCTGGGCGCGCGCACCCGCCACTGACAATACCCCGTGCGCGAAACGTCCATCAGCCGGCACATGCGGCTGACCGGGAACTGGTCGCGATGCGATTCGATCCAGGCATACTTCATCGCGACTCCTTGGCGAAGTATGCCGCCGCCTTTTTTAAGATCTCCAGGTCGACTTTGGCGTTGGCCAGCTCCCTGCGCAGCCTGTCGTTCTCGGCGGCCAGTTCATCGGCGCCGCGCTTGACACCACCACCAGCGTCGGCGATCGTTGGCAGATCACCGGCCTTGGCCTTGCGAAACCAATTGCCCATCGTCGCCTGCGGAATGCCCAGGCGTTCGGCCGCCTTGTTCGAGCCAATCGATTCGGCTAGCCGCACCGCCTCGAGCTTGAACTCGTCGGTGTACCGCCTGTTCGGTATGCTCTGCTTCGTACCCATCTCGCTCTCCGTTCATCAGAAATTACCAAAGGTCTGATGTACGTGGAAACCGGGCAGGCTCACTCCTCTCGTCCGACTTTCTCGGCGCGTTTCGCATGGTCATCGGACTCGGTCAGCGCATAGGCGGTCTTGTTTCGGTGATCACCAAGCGTCGCTTGGCAGCGTTTTCGGTTCTTACGGCAGACCATATGGCCGCCCGCGCCATCTCTTTGCCTCTCATGCGGCTACCGGCCGCATCTGCATTTTGGCGAGCTTGTGATGCGCCTTGAGCAGATTGAACCCAATCGCCGCCCAGTTCACCTGGGCCTCGACGCGTCTTCGTCCGAAGTAGCGGGCTCGGCCCATGTGGAATCTGCGCTTCAGCGTCCCGAAGCACTGCTCGACCTTGTAGCGCACCGTGCCGATCAGCTTGTTCATCGCCGTCTGGAACATGTCCAAGGGCTTGCGATAGTGGCCCCTGTACTGCACGAAGTCCACGAGCTTCTTGCGCTTGAGATACTTGCGGTTCTCCTCGGACGAGAATCCTTTGTCAGCGAGGACCCCCTCGACGCCCTCGGGCAGCCGGCGAACGACCTTCTTGAACTGCCTCGTTTCCGATTCGTTGGCCGGGCGGGTCATCGTCGTGTCGATGAAGCCGTCTTCGGTGTCGACTGCCACATAGGCCCGGTAGCCGAAGAAGGCGTGCTTGCCTTTTTTCACCCAGCGGGCGTCCGGGTCGGCGCTGTCACTGACATTGGCATCACCCTTGTCGTCAACGTCGACCGTCCGATTGGGGCGGCTGGCAGACTCTATGATGCTCGCGTCGATGATGGCGCCACGCGCCTTGTTCACCTTCAGGCCCTTGGCCGCGAGCTGATCGTTGATCTCGGCCAGGACCACCTCATCCAGCTTCGCCTTGACCAGGCGATTGCGAAATCGGCAGATCGTCGTGTGATCAGGCAGTGCCGCGCCGAGGTCGAACCCGCAGAACACCAGGAAGTCCAGCCGAACCTTCAGGGCCTGCTCGAGCTGGGCGTCCGAGAGGTGGTGCCATTGCCCGAGCAGCATCAGCTTGAGCATCGACAGCGGCGAGTAAGGAATCGGCCCGCCACCATGACTGGACTCTCGCTTGTACAAACCGACCAGGCACTTGTCGATCGGTGTCCAGTCGATGACATCGTGAAGCTTCATCGTCGGCGACTGCCGAACCTGTTCAAGCGCCCCCGCCAGGAAGAAGCTCGTCATCGTCGTTCTCGATGTTCACGCATGCGATTCGCTGATCGTCGGGCATCCAGACGAGTTATGCAACGGTCTCAAATGGGGCAGGCTGAGGTTGAGGCATACCTCCGGTGGCTGGCGGATGACCAGCGGGTTTCGCCGTCAACGCATCGTCAGGCGCTGGCCGCGGTGCTGTTCCTGTACGGCAAGGTCCTTCAAGTTGACTTGCCGTGGCTGACTGAGATCGGGCGTCCCCCGGAGCGGAGGCGCTTGCCGGTGGTCCTCTCGAAAGGAGAGGTGCAACGCGTTCTCCTCGGCCTCAACGGCGAACATGCGCTGCTCGGCCGCCTGCTCTATGGCACCGGCATGCGGGTGTCGGAGGCGCTGCAGTTGCGGGTGAAGGATCTGGATTTCGATCACAACGCTATTCTGGTGCGAAGCGGCAAGGGCGATAAGGATCGTTCGCTCATGCTGCCGTCTTCGCTCGGCGGGCCGCTTCGGCACAAGTTGGTGGAGTCGCGCAGCTTTTGGGAGCAAGACCGGGCAGGCAATGTACCCGGCGTTTGGCTGCCCCACGCGCTCGTTCGCAAGTATCCGCGTGCTGCCAGCTCGTGGCCTTGGTACTGGGTGTTTCCGCAGCAGACATTGTCGAAAGATCCGAGATCCGGCATCACGCGGCGGCATCACCTCTATCCGCAAACGTTTCAGCGTGCTTTCAAGCGAGCCGTTCAGGCTTCGCAGGTCGCCAAGCCGGCCACTCCGCACTGTCTGCGGCATTCGTTCGCCACACATCTGCTGCAGGCCGGCTATGACATTCGAACGGTGCAGACACTGCTTGGCCACACCGATGTTTCCACGACGATGATTTACACGCATGTACTGAACGTCGGAGGCGCAGGGGTGCGCAGCCCGGTGGACATGCTCCCGGACTCGGCGCCGGCCGGTGCGGCTTGCTGGCCGATTCAAGATGGTCGCGCAGGCCGCTGAAGTTGTCAGGCAGCGTGAGGAGGCAGCCTGCCACGGCTGTCAGCCTCCAAGAGCGGTTCTCCCCTTACGAAACCTGCCGCTCCCGCCCCTCCCAATACGGCGCCCGCAACACCCGCTTCAGGATCTTCCCGCTCGGGTTCCTCGGAATCACCTCCACCACATCCACCCCCTTCGGACACTTGAAGTGCGCAAGCCGCTCTCTCAGCCAGGCCACGAGTTCGTCGGCGTCGAAGGTGGCGGGGTCCTGCGGCACGACGGCCGCGTGCACGGCTTCGCCCCAGCGCTCGTCGGGCACGCCGAAGATGGCGCCGTCGGCCACGCCCGGGTGTTGCATGAGCACGTTCTCGACTTCGGCGGGGTAGATGTTCTCTCCGCCGGAGATGATGAGGTCTTTGATGCGGTCGTGGATGAAGAGGTAGCCGTCCTGCAGGTAGCCGGCATCGCCGCTTCGGAACCAGGGTGGGCCGTCGTTCGTGGGGATGAGTACTTCGGCGCTGGCTTCGGGGCGGTTCCAGTAGCCCACCATGTTCTGTTCGGTTCGGATCCAGACTTCGCCGACCTGGCCTTCGGGGCTGTCTTCGCCGGTTTCGGGGTCGACGATTCTCAGTTCCACGCCGTCCATGGCGCTGCCCGCGGAGCGCAGCAGGTGGGCCTTGGGGCCTTCGGTCTGGTGGTCTTGCGGGAAGAGCTGGGTGACGGCGCCGGTGACTTCGGTGAGGCCGTACACCTGGGTGAAGCCGCAGCCGAAGGTCTTCATGCCGTTGACGAGCACGCGCTGGCTGATGGGCGATGCGCCGTACGAGATGCCTTGCAGCCGGGAGTAGTCGCGCTCGGCCACGTCGGGCACTTCGAGCAGGAACTGGATCATGGCCGGCACGAAGAAGGTGTGGGTGATTTCGTGCTCGATCATCATGTCGAGCACTTTGTTGGGAATGAAGTCGGGGCTGAGCACGAGCTTGGCGCCGAGCCAGCCGGTGAAGAGCGCCACACCCATGCCCGCAATGTGAAACGCCGGGAGCGCATTGAGCATGACGCTGGGCGGGCCGTAGAAGCCGATGGCTTTGGTGAGGGCGGGGTGGTTGGCGGCCAGGTTGGCGTAGCTGAGTTCCACGCCCTTGGGGTGGCCGGTGGTGCCGGACGAGTAGAGCTGCAGGGCGGTTTCGCCCATGGCGGGGTCGTGGCCGGGGTCCTGGTCGTCGAAGGTCTGCACCCATTGCATGAGTGCGGGGCCGAAGGTGGCCTGGGTGATGCTGCTGATGATTCTGGCGGGCGGGTTGGGCAGGGCGGCCACGGCCTCGGCGAATTCGGGGTCGGCCATGAGGAACTTGGCGCCGCCGTCGTCCAGGATGTAGGCGATTTCGGGCGGGGCGAGCCGCCAGTTCACGGGCATGCACACGGCGCCCAGCTTGGCGGCGGCCATCCAGACGACGACGGTTTCGGCGGTGTGCTTGCTCAGGCAGGCCACCCGGTCACCGGGGCGGATGCCGTCTTTGGCCATGGCCTGGGCGAGCCGGTTCGAGACGTGGTGCACGTCTGCAAACGTCCACTCGCTGAACGGGCTCCAGTAGGCCACGTGATCGCCGATGCGCTCGGCGTGCTCGCGCAGGGTGTTGAGCACCGATTGCACTTCGCCCATGGTGCAGTCTCCTCCTGATCGTTTGCGCCCATTGTAGGCAGATCAGGAGCGCCGGGGCTCAGATCACGCCGTCTTCGCGCAGCTTCGCAAGCTCGGCTTCTCCGAGGCCGAATTCACCGTAGACCTCGGCGTTGTGTTCGCCGTTGGCCGGCCCGGTTCTGGGAACGGGCAGGGTGCGGCCGGGCACCCGGGGCACGATGCAGGGCGCGGGCAGGCTGCCGTAGTCGGGGTCGGGCAGGCGCACGATGGCTTCGCGGGCCTGGAAGTGCGGGTCCTGTTCGATGTCGGCAATGCTGTTCACCTTCGTGAACGCGATCTCCTTTTCCAGCAGCCGTTCGTGGATCTCGGCGAAGTCCTTGCTGCCGAACCATTCGCCCAGCGCACCGTCCAGTTCGGCCATGTTCTGCACGCGCGCCATGTTGGTGGCAAAGCGCGGGTCGGTGATCCACTCGGGGTGGCCCACGGCCTCGCACAGGCGCGAGTAGGTGCCGGGGGACGAGGCGACGGCGGTGAACCAGACGCCGTCCCTGCTCTGGTACATGTTGGACGGCGCGGCGTAGCTGGTGCGGTTGCCCATGTGGCCGCGCGCCTGGCCGAGCTGTTCGTGTTCTACGGGCAGGGCGTCCAGCAGGCGGAACAACGCCTCGGTGGCGGCCAGGTCCACTTCGCAGCCCTGGGCGTCGGGGTCGGCGCGCAGGCGGGCGACTTCGGCGGCGATGGAGAACGCGCAGAAGGCTGCGCCCACGACGTCGCCCACCGGGTAGTTCATGTGCAGTGGCGAGCCGCCTTCTTCGCCGGCCAGGTTGGTGAAGCCGCTCATGGCTTCGAAGATGCGCGCGAAGCCGGGCTTCTTGGCGTAAGGCCCGGTCTGGCCGAAGCCGGTAAGCCGCACGACCACCAGCCGCGGGTTGGCCGCGTGCAGGGTGGCGATGTCCAGGCCCCAGCGGTCGAGCGTGCCGGAGCGGAAGTTCTCCACCAGCACGTCGAAGCCCGGCAGCATCTTCAGGAAGAGATCGCGCCCGGCCGGCTTGCGCACGTCCAGGGTGATGCCGCGCTTGCCGCGGTTGGCCACCTTCCACCAGAGCGGCACGCCGTCCTTCACGGGCTCGAGCGTGCGCAGCGGGTCGGCGCCACTGGGAAGTTCGAGCTTGACGACTTCAGCGCCCTGGTCGCCGCAGAGGGTGGCGCCCATGGGGCCGGCCAGCACGGTGGCCATGTCGAGGATGCGCACGCCGGCCAGCGGGCCGGGGTGGGTGGGGGTCGGGGTCATCGGGTTACCAGGGGGGCTGTGGGTGGAACGGGCCGACAATCTAACAGCCTGATGACGCGGCGGGCACCCGGGGCACAATGCGCTCTCCGGGCGACGCGGTGCGTGCGTGACTTCGCGGGCGGCGCCACACGCGGACCCCGCACGGTGCGCTGAGCCAAGGCGCGCCGTCGGGCAACGGGCAGGACGACAGAGACGAGCATGGAAATCGATTCGACGATCGCCCCGGCGCTGCTGGGCGGCAGGCTGGCGCTGGTGACGGGCGCCGGGCAGGGCAACGGGCGCGCCATCGCGCTGGGGCTGGCGCGGGCCGGGGCCCGGGTGGTGGTCACGGACATCAACGGTGACAACGCTGCGCAGACTCAGACGCTGGTGGAGCGTGACGGCGGTCAGGCCTGGGCGTTCCCGCTGGACGTCTGCGATCCGGCGGCGTGCGACGCGCTGGCCGCGCAGGTGGCGGGCGATATCGGCGACGTGGACGTGCTGGTCAACAATGCGGGCATCATCATCCGCGAGGACAGCAGCAGCCCGCGCGCGGCGGAGAACTTCCGGCGGGTGCTGGACGTGAACCTCACCGGCACCCTGAACGCGACCCTGGCCATGCTGGAGATGCTCAAGCGTACGCGCGGCTGTATCGTGAACCTGGGTTCCATCGCGTCGTTCGCCGGGCAGGGCGCCACGCTGGGGTATGCGCCCTCGAAGGCGGGGGTGAAGCTGCTCACGCAGTCGCACGCGGCGGAGTTCGCGGCCTTCGGCATCCGGGTGAATGCGATTGCACCCGGGGTCATCGCCACGCCGATGACCGAAGCCACCCGGGCCGACCCGTCTCGGCTCACCGGCTTCATGGCGCGCACGCCCATGGGCCGGGTGGGCGAGCCGGAGGAGCTGGTGGGGCCGGTGGTGTTCCTGGCCTCGCCCATGGCGTCGTACGTCACCGGGGCGACTCTGGCGGTGGACGGCGGGTTTCTGGCGACCTGAACGTGACGCTGATGGCGCGCCGGTGGACCGAGCGTATGCGCCGCCGTTTGCCTGAAAGGGCCTCGCGCGCCGGGCAGGTCCAATGGATAGAACTCAGTTTCCGATCATTAAATTTCTTTGAACGGAGTGTATGTGAAGAGCGACATCGAAATCGCCCAGGCCGCGAAGATGCGGCCCATCGTGGAGATCGCGCAGCAGCGGCTCGGCATCCCGGTCGAGGCCCTCGAACCGTATGGTCACTACAAGGCGAAGATCTCGCTCTCGCATCTGGCTTCGCTGGCGGACCAGCCCGACGGCCAGCTCGTGCTGGTCACGGCCATCAGCCCCACGCCGGCGGGTGAGGGCAAGACCACCACCACGGTGGGTCTGGGCGATGCGCTGAACCGCATCGGCAAGCGCGCGGTGATCGCGCTGCGCGAGCCGTCGCTCGGGCCGGTGTTCGGGGTCAAGGGCGGGGCGGCCGGCGGCGGCCATGCGCAGGTGGTGCCCATGGAGGACATCAACCTGCACTTCACGGGCGATTTCAGTGCCATTGCGCTGGCCAACAATCTGCTGGCGGCCATGCTGGACAACCACATCCACCAGGGCAATGCGCTGGACATCGACGTGCGGCGCGTCACCTGGCGGCGGGTGGTGGACATGAACGACCGGGCGCTGCGCGACATCACGGTGGCGCTGGGCGGGCCGGCCAACGGTTACCCCCGCGAGGACGGCTTCGACATCGTGGTGGCCTCGGAGGTGATGGCGATCTTCTGCCTGGCCGAGTCGCTCACGGATCTGAAGCGCCGGCTGGGCAACATCGTGGTGGCCGACACCCGCGCGGGCAAACCGGTGACGGCACGTGATCTGGGCGCCGACGGCGCCATGGCCGCGCTGCTGCGCGACGCGATCAAGCCCAACCTGGTGCAGACCCTGGAGAACAACCCGGCCATCATCCACGGCGGGCCGTTCGCCAACATCGCGCACGGCTGCAATTCGGTGATCGCCACGCGTGCGGCGCTCAAGCTGGCGGACATCGTGGTCACGGAGGCCGGCTTCGGCGCCGATCTGGGCGCCGAGAAGTTCGTGGACATCAAGTGCCGCAAGAGCGGGCTGCGCCCGGGCGCGGCGGTGGTGGTGGCCACGGTGCGCGCGCTCAAG
Organism: Gammaproteobacteria bacterium; assembly: GCA_030425615.1. Taxonomy (GTDB): domain Bacteria; phylum Pseudomonadota; class Gammaproteobacteria; order Burkholderiales; family Burkholderiaceae_E; genus JAUIAI01. Next base: position 793 of record JAUIAI010000039.1, on the reverse strand, counting down.
TATCACGGCGGGGTGGCGCTGGCGGATCTCGGCGGCGAGAACCTGGAGGCGCTGGGCAAGGGCATGGCGAACCTGGAGCGGCACGTGGAGAACGTGCGCGAGCGTTACGGGCTGCCGTGCGTGGTCTCCATCAACCATTTCACGCAGGACACGGACGCCGAGCACGCGCTGATCCGCGAGCGCATGGAGTCGCTCGGGGTGCCGGTGGTGGTGGCGCAGCACTGGGCGAAAGGTGGCGAGGGCGCCGAGCCGCTGGCCCACGCGGTGCTGCAGCTGCTGGCGGAGCGGGAGCACGAGATGCGCTTCGTGTACCCGGATGCGATGCCGCTCTGGGAGAAGATGCGCGCGGTGGCCACGGACGTCTACGGCGCGGCCGGCATCGTGGCCGACGCCAAGGTGCGCGCGCGCATCGACCGGCTGCAGGAGGCCGGCTACGGACACCTGCCGGTGTGCGTGGCCAAGACCCAGTCGTCGTTCTCCACGGATCCGTCCGCGCGCGGCGCGCCCACCGGCCACACGGTGACGGTGCGCGAGGTGCGGCTGGCGGCCGGTGCCGAGTTCGTGGTGATGATCTGCGGCGACATCATGACCATGCCCGGGCTGCCGCGCGAGCCGGCGGCGCTGCGCATCGACGTGGACGATCACGGGCGGATCAGCGGGCTGTTCTGAGCGTCGGCCGGCCGGTTCGATCGACGGATCTGGCCGGCCGAACCGGGGGTGTTTCGGGGACGGGCAGATACGGGCAGTGCCTACTATGTCGTGTCCACACCCCGGAATTCCCGATGTTCAATAA
>JAUIAI010000935.1 GCA_030425615.1 Gammaproteobacteria bacterium | reverse complement strand
ACTCAGGCTCGTCCATCAACGCGTCGGTCGGTCGTACCACGCGTCCATTCGGCCAGCGCCCGCAAAGCTTCGCCTTGACGAACTGCTTCGCAGCCCAGACTCTGGACGGGATGTCATGACCGAGGTTGTCTGCAAGGCTGACGATCTTCTGGCTGCAGAGCTGTCTCGCCCATCGCTCGACGGCCGCCTCGAAGGCGCGCGCATCTTGCTCTATGCGACGCAGTACGCCAAAGCTGCCCAACAGGAAGAAATTACGCACCTCGTGATCGAGATGTGTCAGGCTCCAAGGGTTGTCTCCAACATTGGTGACCCGGCCCAGCAGCAGCTCGCCCGGAGCATGCAGATCCCGAGTGCCGCCGTTCGCATCCGATGGCAGGATGGTCGGCTTGGCCAGATTGTCCCGATAGCCAAAATGCACCCACCTGGCTCGTTCGTCCACCGGGGAATGCTGAAGATCCGGTGGCGGCGGCAGGTGCTTGCCGAACAACGGTTCGAACACTTCACCCGCTGTCTGAAGCCGACCCCTGACGAGCTTCCCGATCCTTTCGACCGACGATCTGAATTCGTCCCCGTTGCCGTGAACCGTGACCATCGCATGAAAGTTGCGTAGCGCGAACTCACGGTCCCACTTCGAAGGCTCGCTCGGGCCCGTATCGCCGAGATACCGTGCCGCGCGGATCGGCGCACCATCGGTGAAAGGCCGGGACAAGGCACGAAAGATGCTCAGATAGGATCGCGGCACGTCCAGCGTCTCGAGCCCGACGTAGGTCAGGCCCAGGGAGACCGCCGGTCGTGCACGGGCTCGAGGCCCTCCGCGGTACCAGGTCAATTCGTGGTCCAGCAGGTGGCGCAGCAGAAGCCTGGCAGACTGGGCGGAGGCGAACCGGATCACGAAGTGGCAGACTTCGTCGCACGGCGAGCCTCGAATCACGAACTCCTGAACCTGGTCGACGGCTTCTCGCACGATCACCTCAGCCCGTCCTTGCGTGATCGGAGACTTCACGATGCTGATAGGCGCTGAACAGGTATCCGCCCAACGGAGCATGATTGTTCGCGCGGATGACGTCCACAAATCGTCCCGGATGCTCACTCACCGGTAACGGCGGCGCGTTCTCGATGTGTACGAAGAGCCGGTCGAACAGTTCTCCCACCTCCAAAGCGAAGAATTCCACGTAGGCCGCGAAATCGCCGTCGTAGACCGTCCTGAGGGAAAGCACGCGGCCCGACTCCAGCAACTCGAACCACGCGAAGTGCACATGACCGGATTTCCTCAGGGCCCGTTCGATCTGCGGTATTCCGTCCTTGATCACGCGCTGAATCGCCGCCGCGTGGTACTCCACCGGCGACCTGACGCTCATCAGGACGATCAACGGCCTCTGAACGCGCGTGGTGGAGAAGTCGTGCGTCAGCGGGAAGCGCTCGCACGCAAACCCCATACGCTGTTCGAGTTCCTCGGGTTCACCGGAGACCGGATCGAGAATGCGGCCGAGTGAGGGCAGCGCGAGCACGGCCCGTACGGCAGCCGTGATCAGGAACCGCCCGTGACGATCTCCGAGGCACGGGTGTCGGG
>JAUIAI010000934.1 GCA_030425615.1 Gammaproteobacteria bacterium | reverse complement strand
TGCAGTTCGAAGGCGTGGGGAACTCGGCAAGCAATACGCGGATCCACATCCGGAACCTTCGCGCATACGTCCTCAGCAAATCGACAGGGACTTGGCAGCTGTCGCACTCGGCCGACCAACTCAGTGGACACTTTTGCCCACAGGACGGGAACTACTATGGCTGCTCGGTCTCGGGTCAGCAACGTGCTGAACCCGACGGAGGTTTTTCGATCAAGCCGATGGGCGGATTGAACTTCCATGGGTACTTCGGCGGCCGTCAGCCGATCAACGCTCCGGACGTCAACGCTGTCTTCGTCACTTTCGAAGGCCGTCTCGTCGTGGACAATCCTGCGTGGGGCGATGACCGTGGTGCAGCACGATACCTGATCCAAGTCGGAGCCGACTATTACCCGGGGGATACGACGACCGTCATGATGCCGTCGGTTGGTATCTCACGTTCCAAGCAGCTCACCAACGATTGGCAGGCCTACAACATGGTCACGGTGGAAGGCGCCGGAATTCACGAGCCCGGCGGCGGCATGCCGATGGCGCAGTTCCTGTCGAATCCGCCACCGCTGAACTGACCGGCCGAGCCCCCGCGCGATCGGAAATCGCGCGGGCGGTTCGAAGGGGGCCCGGCAACGCCGGGCTCCTGACTTGCCTGAAGGCGACCGGCGGCGTCCGGCGGGTGCGCACCCGCCCGCAAGGCGCCGTCGGCTTCAGCGTCCGGCGGCGAGCCGCTCGCAGATCTGCTCGACGACCTGCTCGACGGCAAGACTGCCGTCGACGGAGAAGCCGGTCTCGTGCTCGTGCAAGGGTTCCATCATGGCGATCTGCGTGTCGAGTTGCAGTGTGGCCTGATAGTGGTCCTCGCGGGCACGGATCCGCGTGCGCAACATCTCACGCGGGACGTTCAGTTCGATGAACGCGATCGGCTCACCCACCTGGCTGACCAGGTAGTCCCGATGAGGCAGCCGCATCGGCGAGCAGGCGCAGACCGCGAAAGGAAAGCGCACCAACTCTGCCGGCGACAACGGGCCGTCGCCCGGCGCCGAAGGACCGCGCCCCTGACGACGGGCCTGCTCGCAGCGTGCGAAATGGCTGCGCATGGCGCCGGCCACATGGGCGATCCAGGGCCAGCGTTCGTCGTCCAGCAACGGCAGACCCCGGGACATCTTTTCGACGTTGGCGCGCGGATGGTACTGGTCGCCCTCGATGAAGGTGGTCTCCAGCCGTTCGGCCAGCGCACGCCCGACCGAGGTCTTGCCGCTGCCGGCCACCCCGAGCAGCACCAGGTAATGCGCGAGCGGCCCGCGGGCGCCGTCGATCACGTTGGGTTCGTCTTGCATGGCGGCAGAGTGTACGCCAACCCGAGCGTTCAACGGGAGCGCCTCTGACGCGTCGCCTGCGATCCGTGGGCCCTCAGCGAAGCCGCCCCCCGGCCGAGGACAGACGCCGAAGCCCGATCAGGAGCGGCACCGTCAGCGCCGTCAGGACGCCGAGCAGCGAGAGCAGCGCCGCCCCCGCCGCACACGCCACCGGGCAGACCCAGGCCGTATAGGGAGCGGACAACAGGAGCATGAGATCGGCCACGG